>NZ_JBEXID010000058.1:0-43923 GCF_040608395.1 Streptomyces sp. NPDC005181 | reverse complement strand
GGTGTGTGGCGGGGTGTCCCCTGAAAGCAGTGCAGGCACGGCCGTCGGTGATCATGTGGTTGTCGAAGACCCATGAGAACCGAGCGAGACCGTGCCTGCCCGAACATCATCGCCCGTGCCCGCCGGGCTGGGGAAACTGGCCCTTCCGAACCCTCAAGTCACCCTGCAGGATGCCGCTGACCTGCGGCGCTTCCTGATATGGATACCGGATCCGCGCGGCCTGCGAGGACGGAGGTATCCGATGCTCCCGCTGCTGTGCGCGGCGGCCGGCGCGGTTCTGGCCGGTGCGCGCTCCCTGATCGCGATCGGCGAGTGGATCGATGACGCCCCGCAATCTGTCCTGGGCCTGCTCGGTTTTCCGGCGGACCCGCTCACCGGGGTGCGGCCCACGCCACACGCGGCCACCGTCCGGCGTCTGCTCCAGCGCCTCGACGGTGACGCGCTGGACGCCGCGATCGGCGCATTCCTCCAGGCCCGAGGGCAATCATCGCAACCGGACGAGCCGCCGAAACTGCGGGCGGTCGCGGTCGACGGCAAGACCGTCCGCGGCTCCCGCACCGCCACAGCCGCGGCGATCCAGTTGCTGGCCGCGATGGACCACCACGGCGTGGTCCTGGCCCAGCGGCAGATCGCCTCCAAGAGCAACGAGATACCGGCCTTCGCTCCGCTGTTGGACTCCATCGAACTGGTCGGCACCGTGATCACCGGCGACGCGCTGCACACGCAGCACGCCCACGGCCGCTACCTCCGCGAACGCGGCGCCCACTATCTGGCCATCGTGAAGAGGAACCACCCCAGCCTGTATGCGCAGGTCAGGAAGCTGCCCTGGGCGGACATCCCGCTGGACCACCGCACCCGCGACCGTGCCCACCACCGTGACGAGATCCGTCGCCTCAAGGTCGCCGCCTTCCGGCACCTCGACTATCCCGGCGCCTGCCAGGCCGTCCAGATCGTCCGGTGGCGACGGGAGTTGAGCACTGGGAAGCTGACGATCGAGCGGGTCTACGTGATCACGAGCTTGGACGTCTTCGACGCTACCCCGGCCGAACTCGCCTCCTGGATCAGAGGGCACTGGGGCATCGAGAACCTCCTGCACCACGTCCGTGATCGGACCTTCCGCGAGGACGACTCCAAGGTCCGCACCGGACACCTGCCCCGCACCATGGCCGGCCTACGCAACCTCGCCATCAGCATCTTCCGGCAGAACGGCGACACCAACATCGCCGCCGCCCTCCGTCACACCGGCCGCGACCACCTGCGGCCTCTGACAGCTCTCGGCCTTACGTGATCAACCCGGACAGATCGCGATCACGCAATGGCCTTGGTTCTCGGTGGCTGTTGGCCCGTAGGATGCGGGTGTGTCGGAGGGGATTGAGGCGGGGTTGACTGACGTGCTCGGGTTGCTGCTGCCGCATCTGGACGAGCGTCAGCGGCGTCTGGTGCTGGGGGCGGCGGCCCGTGTGCTGGGCCATGGCGGGATCCGGTCGGTGGCCGGTGCGGCCGGGGTCGCGGAGTCCACGGTGTCGCGTGGGCTGCGGGAGCTGAAATGCGGGGATGAGCCCGCGGGCCGGGTCCGGTCGGTGGGCGCGGGCCGCGAGACGGTGCTGATCACCCGAGCCGACGCCCGCCACCGAACCGTCTTCCCGGGCGAAGCGGCACCGCCGCCGTCGACCCGGTTCCTTCACGGTGGCGACGCGGACATCGACGCACAGCGGGGTGGGGCCGCGTGGCCGCACGTGCTGGCAGCCGTCCGCGGCTACTGAGCGCGGTACTTCGGCCATAGTGACCTCCGCATCTTGCTGCCGGGCGGAGCGGACCTACGGTGCGATGGGGTCGGTGGGAAACTTCTCGGGGTGGGCTGAGGCGAGGTAGTCCATGGCCGTGTCCTCGGTGATCCCGAAGACCGTTATCAGGTGTACCGGATCGGCGGTCGCCCGGGCCTCGTCCAAGATCCTGTCGATGCGCACTTGCTCCGCGTTGATTCCGAGGCATTGAAAGAAGTACTGGAATGCCTTGTGGCTCATTTGAGGACCCGCAGGATCCTGCGCCGTCACCCGCGTGACCAGCAGGTGCGGGTTGGTGGAGTGCGGCCAGCGCGCGGCACGTTCCTTGAGCATCGTGGCGGTCAGGGACAGTGTGAAGTCGTCCAGGTAGACGAGCCGCGTCTGTCTGCCGGATGCACCCCGTACGCCGAGGGTTCCCTTCGACCGGTTCAGATCGGACAGCAGCGTTCCGCGGATGGTGTGCGCCCGCAGTGCGTGGATGGCGGTCAGCGCGACGGCGACCCTGCCTGACGCGGTGGGAACACGGTCAATAAGTCCGACCAGCCGGTCCGAGGGCACGGGCCTGCGAACGGCGACGCGGAACGTGAAGGTGGCTGAGCGGGAAGGATCACGAAAGATGACCCGCTCTCGCTTGAGTGCCTTGAACAGGGACCGCAAGGCGGTGAAGACACCATAAACACCAGAAGCGTTGTCGACGGCTCCTTGGACATGAGCTGTGGTGATTTCGCGTAGGGAGGTGACCGACGGGCCCCACGATTCCAACATGGGTGTCGCATAGCCGAGATAGCCGTTCACCGTCTTCCAGGGAAACGGGCGCGATGGCCGCCTGCCCTCCCCGCGCAGCACTGCGATCCATACGTCGACCTCGGGGAGCAGATGGCCAGGAATCCGTCGGCGTAGGCGGGCGACACCGGCCCGGTGGGGGTCGGCGTGCCGTACGTGGTCAGCGATGAGCAGACCTCGCTTCGTGAGAAAGGGGATGAGCCGACGGGCGTTGTAGGAGTTGCCCAGACGAGCGATCGCCCACAGGTCAGCTTCTTCGATCGGCGCGTCCACGCCCAGCCACGCCGTGATCATGGTCAGTGTCCGTTGATGGGCGCTGGCGACCCGTGGGCGCCACTGCTGACGGGCGGCGAGCTGGGCGAGCTCCCGGCGAAGTGCTTCAGCCCGGTCGCTGAGCGCGGGCAGCTCGCTCTGGTGCAGAACTTCCCAGTGCCGCGGCGGTGCGGCGAAGAGAGCGAGCTGACCGGCGGTAGCAATTGCGGGAGATACCAAGGGCTGTCGGCGGTCCGCGGTCCCTTCGGCGGCGACTGGGCGCCGGATACCGTCCTGGCCGGTGACGAGTCGATACCCGCGCCAGCGCGGACGCAGCCCGGCCCCATCCATCCACAACTGGACGCCGGACGTCAAAGTCTGATTTCCGATGTGAGCAAGGGCGTACAGGCACATCCGGCATCGTCCCAGCTGCAGTGGCAGGTTCCTTCCGCAGCCCCCACACACGCCGACCTGGCGGTGGGCCTGCTTGAAGCGCTGGCACGGCAGACACAGCCGGGCTCCGTCGGCCTTCCACGCCAGGCAGTGGGAGCAACTGGAGGCCTGCACGACCATTTGGCGCGCCAGCCGCATAATCTCAGCCCGCTCCACCTGCGGTCCGAGTCCGGCGCGGTCGAGGACTTCCGCTATCAGCGC
The DNA here is from genome assembly GCF_040608395.1 of Streptomyces sp. NPDC005181. Taxonomy (NCBI): domain Bacteria; kingdom Bacillati; phylum Actinomycetota; class Actinomycetes; order Kitasatosporales; family Streptomycetaceae; genus Streptomyces; species Streptomyces sp. NPDC005181. Next base: position 40,450 of record NZ_JBEXID010000058.1, on the reverse strand, counting down.
CGGTCGGCGCGGCAGTCGAAGGACGGCGTCGAGGCTGACTCGGCGTGTCCCGGGAGGACGTACGGTCAGAGCGTGGAGACAGTCCGACAGGAGGCCGATGTCACGGACCCACGGACCCCGCGCCTCCACCGTCGCGTCGATGGCCGCCCGGACGGCCTCCATCTCCGGGGAGTAGCCGGCTGTCGTGAAGTCCCTTGCGGACATCCCTCCCCGTCTCACAACAAGGAGGGACAACTGCCCGGGGATTTGCGGTGGGAACGAAGCAGCCTGCAGTTCTTCTCGCTGCCGCCGCTGGACTCGCTCCTGTTGCCGCTGGTACACCCGAGATCGGCCGGCCGTCGACCGCAGCACCTCGGGGAGAATCAAGGATAGTTGCAGAGACCGCGGTTGACCTGCCCTGGGCGGGCCCATTTCCCCCGAGGAGATGCGGCACTCCAGCGCACACAGGCGGCACATCCCGTGCTGGTCGAGGGTGACCTCCTGCGGCCATCTGCAGTGGCGGCACCGTCCGACACCGTGGTTCGCGGGGTGCCAGTCAGTGCATGGCTGGCACACGCCCCGGGGTCGCACCGTGCCCCAGGCGCCGCATCTCCGACACGACGCAGGTCCACGCTCCGCCCACCTCTCCCACTGCTCCTCTCGAACGCCCATGGCCTGGTCTAGTTCGGCGGAAGCGACTTGCGGCCGGAACCGCCGGGGCGGGAGACCGGCCGTGCCGCGTCGGACCCGGGTTTGCTGCCCGCGACCGCGCGAGGTGCCTCGTCCCGTATAGCGCGATGGGACTCCGGCTCCTCCTGCATCACGTCCGCCACCGTGCAGTCGAGCGCCGCACAGATCATGTCCAGGTCGTCCAGCCGCACGGTGACCGGCTGGCTGCCCCACAGCGCAGCGACCTTGCTCAGCGACGGACTGAACCCCACTTCCTTGAACGCCGCGAGCAGCTGCACCGGCCGCCAGATGTCCCGCTGCGCGGCGACCATCCGCAAGTTCCACTTCACCGCTATGCCCTTCCCCTCAGCCGCTGGACCGCTCGGTGCGATGCTTCCAGGCTCGCTTTCTCCGGATCAGCGCGAACCGACGAAAGGTACCCAACCGTCGTCGTTGCCCAGCGATGGCCCAGAATTTGCTGTACATCCCACAACGGCATGCCGTCCTCATAGTGGTGGGTCGCGCAGGCGTGCCTGAGCAGGTGCGGAAATAGATGAGTGACAGGCCCGGTCAGATGGAGCTTCGAGGCATCCCGCAGCGCCCGGCGAAACGCATCCGGACCGACCGGCGGCGCAATCGGAACATTCAGCGCTGCCACCCCCTTCGGCAGCCGCTCGGACGGGAACAACGGGGCGCCCGGATCACTCGGGTCGTCAGTGAACTCCCCGCGAATCGCCTCCAGATACCACCACAGAAGATCCCGGCCCTCCTGGAACAGATACGCCTGCCGCTCGCGCGGACCGGACCGCCGCGCGCCCTTGCCCTGGACAACGAACCGGCCCCATTGACCCAGCTCCCAGTGGATGTCGCCGATGGTCACGGCGCACAACTCCGCAGCTCGCACCGCCGAGATGTACGTCAGCTTCGCCATCACATAGTCCCGGCAGGCCACCGGGTACTTCCGCGCGTCCGGCAGCGAACCGCGCCACGAGGCGAAGAACTCCTTCGTCGCCCGCTTCGACGGCGGGATCCGCAGCCCGAAGTCACCACGGTGTACAGGGCGGTTGAACAGATCGACCGGCGACTCGACAGCCACGCCGAAGCGCCGGGCGATCTCCCCGGCGTACCGCTGCTCGAGGAAGTGGAAGTACCCGTCGATCTTCAGCAGCTTGCCCCGCAGTGTGGACGTCGCGCGCTTGCCGACCCCGGCGAAGTACTGATCGAGGTGCCGTGGCGTGATCTGCCACGGTGGCAGGTCATAGAAATCGCATACCTCGACGACGGGTTGGACTTGGCGGTGCAGGGTGGTGGGAGCCAGACCTGCGACGTCGCGCGCCCACAGGTACTCCATCAACGTGTCTTGGAAGAACGCGTCGGCTTCGCCATCGGCGACAGTCGCGGCTGCGCGGCGCTGCAGGGTGACGACGTCCGCGAGCCCGGTCGCCGTGGGAGGCAGCACAGGTTCTTCGGGCGCTGTGTCCGGGGTTGGAGGGTGCACCAGCGTGAGCCAGCGACTTCCAGAATCTGCCACAGACAAGGAAGTTACAGCGATTACACGTAGAATCCAAGAGTTACTGCCGAGATTTCACGCCATCGAGCGGGGTCAGGCTTCAGGGCATCTACCTGCTGAAATGCACGTTCGTGGCTGATCAGGGGGCGACGGAACCTGTCGGGACTCCAGTATCTCCAACACCCGCATGCCGGGCTTCACCTGGGCCTGTTCCAGCATCATGGCCTGGATCTGCGGGGCGGAGACGGAACTGAGCTGCACGCCGTGTTCGTCCGTCTTGGTGATCACGGCGGCGTACGCGTCGTACGCCTTGTCCAGAGGGGTGTTGGGCGTGAACCCGTGCCGGGGCACCTTGCGCATGGCCGCTTCGATCTCCGGGGAGGAGATGTTGCCGTCCGCGCGCAGTTCGTCCACCACCTTGTTCCGCAGGCGGGTTGCCTCGTCGGGCTCGACGGTCGTGTTCGTCATGGACTTCCTTCGGTCGCTCGTGTTCGGGGGAGGTAGGCCGACACCGCGTGCGATGGGCCGGGAGGTTGTTGGTGAACGCTGTCCGTTCTCGTCGGATCACCCGAGTCCGGCGGTGTCGTGCCGGGCGGCGTGTGAGTGCTCGCGCACCGGTGGTGAGCCGCCCGGCAGTCCCGTCTGTACCACTCAGGACAGCCGGGCGGCCGTCTATGTGGCGGGTACGAGGTCGTCCAGCTCGACGACCTCGTAGTCGTGTAGTTCGCGCACGAGTTGGCTTGCCAGGAACCAGCCCAACTGCGAGTGCCCGTATGCCACGGGCCGCGTCGTCGTCCTCGACAGGAAGCGGCTCCAGGCCGGTGGCGGTGAGGCGGTATCGGGAGCCGATGACACCCCAGACCGATGTCGTCCCCGCGAGGAAGGCGACATACCCCTTCCGTAGATGCGGGCACAGCTCGACGGCCGGTCGCACGTGCTCCAGGCACACCGGCGGCTGGGCCGTCTTCACCGGCTCACCGGGGCGATGAGAGGGGTCTTCCGCAGCTCCGGCCAGGAAGACGTACCCCCGGGCGGTTTCGGCCGGACAGAAGCTGATCTGGCAGCGAAGTTGCTGCATGGCTGCCCGCTGCCGGGCGGGGTTGACCAAGCGCCACTGCGGTTTGCCCGTCGGCCTCCCGGCAGTGTTGAGCGACTGGGAACACCGGGCCCACAGCTCACCGCGCGGGCCTCGGTCGGCCGGAGTCTCGTCGTGGTAAGCGAGACGTACGGCGCCGAAGACGTTCATGCGCAGCGTGAGCTCCGACTCCAGCGCGCCGTACTCACCCTCCCGGGAAGTGATGTACGGGACGAGTCTCGGTGCTGCGCTGGACCGCTTCACGCCGCTGCCCTCGCCCTGTCGAGGGACCGGTGCGGGGCGATCACACGGCCGTCGGGGAGGAGTTCGCCCGTGTCCTCGAAGAGAAGTACTCCGTTGCACAGCAGGCTCCAGCCCTGCTCAGGGCGGTGCGTGACGGGGCGCGCGGCCTCCCTGTCGGGAGCCTCGGCGCCGGGGCACGGCGGGTTATGCGCACACATGGTGCTCGTCCTCTCGGGTGGGAAGTCGGGCCCTCTCCGAGCTACGGTGCCGTGGGGGGACACGGAACGGAGATAGCCGAAAAGGGAGTCGTGTGGCGCCGCCGCATGAAGTCGGTGATGGCTGTTTCGCTGTAGCCGTAGAAGCCGACCAAGAGCGGTGACGCTGCGGTCGCCGCAGAGCATCGGTGGCTTCTCTCCCCATTCGATAACGGGGCGGGCGTCCGGAACGGGGCAGGCGTCCGGGCAGGACGAGCCGAAGTCGTATGCGTCTCGCGGAAGGGATACCGCCGTGGCGGTCACGGGAGCGTGTCTGACGGCGCAGGGGTTGCGCATCATTCCGCCTCCGTGATGTAGCGGGCTTCGATCAGCTCTTCGACCAGGTCGGAGGTCACGAAGGCCAGGCGACGAGCAAGGCCGACAACCTGCCGATGTGCGGTCGGCGTTCGCTCGCCCCTCAGGGGGAGCCCTCTTTCAACGAGCTGGACCATCACCCGGGTGGGCGGAAACTGCTTGTCCGCGAGGGCGATGTCGCTGAGCTGCTTCAAGTGGCTGCGGAGGCGGTCGACCAAGACGCCGGCCGTCGTGACCGGCGGCGGCTGATTGCCGATCGCAGTGTCGAGGTCGTCGAAGACTTCCTCGACATCCAGCGGCTTCCAGTCCTTGATCCGCTCCAGGACGGACCTCAAGCCCTCTGCATCGAGTGGAGGTGTCCACTGCGTGATGCTCGGCTCGTCGGCCGGCGGAGGAACCACGTCGTTCTCCGGAACCAGAGCGGTGAGGGACATCGGAACTCCTGTAGAGGGCCATGTGCCGGCCGTGGGGGGTTAGAAGCGTTCGGGGGTTTCCGGGGTCCCTATGAAGACCCACACGTCCTTGCCCCCTGGGGTCACGGATACGGACGTGTCGTCGGCCAGGGCGCGTAGCAACAACAGACCGCGCCCCTCTTCGGCCAGGAGGTCCGGAGACGCGTAGACGGGCAGGCAAGGGTCCTGGTCGCGGACGACGGCGGTGACTCCGTCCGGCACCTTCTGGAGGAGCAGGCTGGCCATCTGGCATCCATCGGTGTCCGCCGCCGTGTGCTGCAAGACGTTGGTGATCAGTTCGTTGACCACCGTCAGCATGCGGTGCGCGGTGCTGTCGTCGATGCGCCACCAGCAAAGGTGCGCCGCGACAATGCCCCTGACGGTTCCCAGATCTTCGGCCCGGACTTCGAAACTCATGTCGAGTTGACCGCCCACGCTTCTGGACGTGGCTCGAACAGAAGCGTCCTGATCGCGGGTGCCGACGAGTAGTTCCATCGCTGCTTCCTCCGTTCTGCCAGAACCCCTTCAGCAGGGGCGGGTTGCGGTGTGTACTGGACTGGAACCGGTCAGCAACCATTTAGGCAGAGCGCACCGAGAGCGTGCAGAGCCTGATGCCGACAGGTGAGAAGTTCGGCATCAACGACTTCGGGGACAGAACATGCCGCAGCCAATGAAGCAGCTCGATCCGGGTGCCTCCCCCCAGGAGTGGTTCGGCAACGAGCTGCGCAACCTGCGCCTGGAGCACGGGCTGTCGGCCAAGGCGCTGGGGCGGTTAGTGCAGGTCAGCGACGACATGATCTTGTCGATCGAGAAGGGGAAATATCCAAGCTGTCGTCGTGACGTGGCTCAACGGCTCGATGATGTCCTTCGTACGGGAGGGCTGTTCGACCGCGCGTGGCCGATGGCCTTCGGTAACCGCGATGCCGACAGAAAGCCCGCTGATGCCGATAAGGCATCCACGGGAAGGGGGGCGGGGCCCGCTCAGCTGCCGGCAGGCCGCATCCTGGGCGGAGACGAACCGACTCTTCGCCCTGGGAGCCATGAGCCCGTGATTCGACGCTCGTTCCTCCAGATCGGTGGCCTCGCCGCCATCGCACCCCTCGACCTCACCGAGATCTTCGCCCCCGCCGAGCTGACTCTCCCTGCGAACGTCAACCCCGGCCACGTCGACCAGGTCCTGGCCGCAGCCACCGCCATCAGCGGTATGGACAACGAGCTGGGCGGCGGCGGCATGGTGCGTGACGTAGCCAGTCGAGCGATGCAGTGGTCGGCCGGCCTACTCCAGGCCCAGTGCCCCGAGCACCTGCGAGCCGGACTGTTCGCCTCCGTATCGCGACTCGGCATCGTGGTGGGTGCCTCCGCGTTCGATGCCTACCACCACGATGACGCGACCCAGACGTTCCGGTTCGCGGCAGACTGCGCCGAGGAGGCCGGCGACTGGCATCTCCGCGCCAAGACGTACTCGTTCCTCGCACGGCAGGCCGTATGGATCGGAGCCCCCGACGACGGCCTCACCTACGCCGAGAAGGGACTCGTGCGCGCCGACCGTTTGACCGCGACGGAGCAGGCGATGCTTCACACGGCACGGGCCAGAGCCTTCGGGAAAATGGGTAACGTGCGCGACACCATGGCGGCCGTCGGCGCCGCGGATGAAGCGTTCGCCCGGGCCCGGCTTGCCGAAGAATCGCCGTGGATGGCCTACTACGACGAGGCGCAGCACAACGGGGACACAGCCCACGCCCTGTTCGATCTCGCCATCCTCGCCGGACAGGACCCGGGCCGGGCAGCCCGCCGATTCGGCACAGCGGTGAAGGGACACACCGATGCCTACAAGCGATCCCGTGCGATCTCGCGTACCAAACTGGCCTCCCTGATCATGGCCAAGGGCGACCCCCGCCAGGCAGCGGCACTCGGCCACGAGGCCCTGGACGAGGTAGGCCGGCTCACCTCCCGGCGTGCCGCCGACGACCTACGACAGCTCGGTCGCTTCGCCTCGAAGCATCGGACGGTCCAAGAGGCTTCGGGGCTGCGCGAGCGGATCGCCGCTACGGTTTCCGTATGACTTCTGCGGCAGCCGCGCCTGCGCGCAACGTCCTGGAGCAGGCATGTTCCGCAGTCGGATTGGACTGCTCCGGGGCGGAACCGCTGCGTCTGGCCGAGAACCAGATATGGCGGCTACCGGGCAGGCGGGTGATCGTACGGATATCACGGGCGGGCCAGAGCGCTGCGGCGGCCCGTGAGGTGCGCGTCGCGCGTTGGCTCGCCCAGGAGAACGTCCCGGCGGTTCGCCTGGCCGACGTTGAGCAGCCGATCGAGGCGGGCGGCAGGCCCGTGACGTTTTGGGTGGAACTTCCACCGCAAGAGCACGGCTCCGTCGATGACGTTGCCCAACTCCTGTCGCAGCTCCACTCCTTGCCTATGCCAGACATAGAGCTGGGGCATCTCGATCCATTCGTCCGGGTCGGAGAACGCCTGCAAGCGGCCACTACGATCCGCGACGACGACAAGGAGTGGCTGCGCGGACTCCACCGAGACCTCGCGTCGGCCTGGGCCGAGCGGCCGGCCGGCCTCCCCGACCGGGCTGTGCACGGCGACGCATGGCCCGGCAACTTCGTCCGCACGGTCGACGGAGTCCTGATGATGGACTTGGAGCGCTTCTCCGTGGGGCCTCCGGAGTGGGATCTCGTATCCACCGCAGTGCGTGCGAAGACCACAGGTGCGGTCACCGCGCGCGAGTACGACCAGTTCTGTGCGGCCTACGGGCACGACGTCACGGCGTGGGAGGGCTATCCCATCCTCGCGCGCGCCCGGGAGCTGCGGATGGCGACGTACGCCGCGCAGCACGCGGCCAGCAACGAAGAATGGATCAGCCAAGCTCAGTACCGGATCGACTGCCTGCGCGGTCGATCCGGTCCGCGGCCGTGGACGTGGACCGGAATCCTCTGATCAGGACGTTCGCTGAAGCACTGCCGGGGTCAGCTCGGCGGCGCGAATCGGGCCGGTGCCGGCGGCGTGATGGCACACCTCGCGCTCGTCGAGTTGTACGAGCCGGCCCGCTCACCGAGGCCGCGCTACCTGAGAAGCCCGAACGTCACGGCAGCGGCAACTCCGCCCAGCAGGGCACCGACGATGGTCTGCGCGACGGTGTGGTCCCGGAGCTGGACACGGGACCACCCGATTGCGGCGACGATAAGGGCGAGGGCAGCCAGGGGCGGCCCGAAGGCGAGTGTCAGGATCGTGGCGACTCCACCGGCGACGGCGGTGTGGACCGAGACCTTCCACCAGACGGTGACCACCATGGTGGCCGCCAGGCCGACGAGCATGGCGATGACCAGAGCGAAGAGTTCACGGGGAGCATCGAAGACGACCTGGATCAGGATGCCGACGAGCACGGAAATCATGGTCGCCGTGAGTGGGACGGCACGCTGGGACCGGACCTTGACGTGCTTGTCCGTCCAGGACCCGCGTTTCACGCCGAACAGGATGATGGCGAAGGGAATGCCGCCGCAGAACAACGCGGCGAGAAGCCCCCAAGCCAGCCCTTCGAGGCTTCTCGTGCTGTGCCAGCCGATGATCAGCAGGATGGCTATCACGAGGTAAGCCGGCGCAAGGGCGTCGGTGACTATACGGGCAAGACGATTTGACGTGAGTTTCATCCTGAACTCCGGGCGGAGGCGAATTCTCGAACAAGTGCTGATTCGTAGGCTGTTGCCAGGTGCCTCAAGGCTTCGACTTCGCTGCGAAGGTCCTTGCCGCCACTGGCCGGGGCTGTGTGCTCACCCACGCGGGCGTCTCCGTTTTCCCGCGCCTCCTTGGCTCTGGCGATCCAGCACGCCTCGGCATATATCTCGGCCTGGGCACCTATGAGGCCCTTCTCCGCGACGTAACGTGCAGCCTCCGAGCGTAGGTTCGGGGAGGCGTGATCCCCGAGATCCAGAATCGCGTCTCGGATTTCGATCCCCCGTCGATACAGGCGACGGCGGGTGTGGCGGAAAAGAAGAGCATCCGCTCGTCTGCTGCGCGGTGGATCGAGACGCACTGAAGGGACAGCGGCGGTGAGCTCGAGCCAGAGAGGGTAGAGCCGCGTGAGAGCGAGATGGGCACGGCCCCATTGGTGGAGTCGGCGGACGACCGGCAAGGTGCTTCCGGCGAGGATGAAGACCAATGCCCCGAACAAGAGGGCGCTGCTGACGTTTTCATCAGTCCGCGGGGATAGCGGTGTCAGACCGAAGTAGCGAAGCGTCAAGGCCAGTACGCGGTGCCCCGCGTACACGATGCCCAGCGCCGTCCCCATGCCGGTGATCCGAAGCCCGCGCCCCAGGAGGCCGGCTCCCGGAAGGCGGCCCCATCGCCAGCACAGCCGAGTGGCACTGACGAGAGCCGTACCGAGGTAGCTGGACCAGATGGCGCCGTAGACGGCGATACGCCAGTCGTCGGCGAAGTCGGTGAGGAGGTCGGTGGCTTCCCTGGGCTGTGGAGCGGCGAGGAACAGCAGGGTCAGACCGGCTCCTGCGGCAAGGGGGACGACGATGCGCGGACGTGATCCGCGGAGCGATGTGGCCTGCTCCTGGGCAACGTCATACACAAAGGTCAGTACGGCGTAGGCGGCTGTGATGCCTGCCAGGTGCTTGCAGAGGGTCGCCACGTTGTGGATCCCCAGCCAGGAATCCAGAGCCGATGAGACACCGTCCGGACGGATGGTCATGGCTATGGACAGCGCGAAGAACGCCACCCAGAGAGCGCGCTTCGCCGGAACACGCCAGGCGGCCGGCGCGCGCCACACCGTGACGATCCACAGGAGGGCTGCGGGAATGAGGGAGGCCATCAGATCAGGAGTCGCTCAGCGCGTCGTCGAGGCGCTGCAGCACGGGGTCGCTTCGGGTCTCGTTCGGGGAGAACAAGTTGGCTTTCCTGGCAAGGAGGTCGGCGAGCTGCTCGGCGGCTCGCTCATCCTCCGTGTTGTAACTGGCCCGCCCGAGCACATTTTTCACGGCTGATGAGTCAACCCGCTTGAAGAGATGCGCCATTCGTTCAACCTGCAACGAAGTGTGTTCCAGCAGCATGTGACTTATTTCGTGGAGGACGATGTGTGTGCGATGAAGCGGGGAAGTCGATTCCTCGTGGAAAATGTGATCGGCCCGCTCTGTGGCGATCCAGGCCCCGCAGGGGACTCCGCTGGACGTGATTCCCGGAGTGCTGTGAAGGTATACGGGGCGTCCGCGCTGTGCGGACAGCATCTCGCAGAAGGTTTCTACGTCAAACGGGTCGGGGATCTCTGTCGCGGCGAGCAAGCCCTTGTGCTTCGGGGATTTTGCCGCGCTGCTGCCCACCCGACCGAAGTGGCTGCGCAGGTTCAACGTAATGCTCCGGTTCGATGTCTTACCGAAGCGTTCTTCGGCCGAATCACGATACGACAGTGATCACGCGCGAATGGGCGGGGGGAATGTGGAAGCCGACCGTTGCTGATCTAGCGTCAGTTGATCAAGCTTGAAAATGGTGCATAGTGCGTCTTTTTGGCGTTGATTTTTATCGTGCGGAATCGGCATGGTGACGACCGTCACGCGCTCGGTTTCTCGGGGTCGTCATGGAGCCCCTCCAGTGCGCGCGCCCTTTCGATGAATCCACTGATCGTCGAGAGCGTTTCAGTCGACAGGCCGGCGGCACGCAGGGCCACGGCGCGGACGTCGGCGTCCCGCATGGTCGTCAGGAGGGCCAGCTCGGCTTCGATCTGCTCCGACTCCTTGGCGTCGAAGAAGTACGCCGGAGGTACGCCGAAGAAGGTGGCCAACGCTCTGATCGTTTCCAGCTTCGGGTTGCGGTTGGAGCCGGTCCGAAGCTGCTGAATGGCGCTGGCCGAGATGGATGTCCCCGTGCTCTCCCGGATGCCGGCGGACACCTCGGCGTAGGTGTACGGCCCGCGCCCCTTGGGGTGCATGTCTCTGAAGAGCCGGTCGAGCAGTTCCGCGAACTGCCGCTCTGTGGTCATTCCGGATCCCTTCGCTGCGCGGGCGAGCCCATCCACTTCGGTGGTGCTACGCGTCCGATCGTACCGAATGGCAACACTGTGGTTGACGGAGGCTCGTGATTGCGGTGTATGTTGATCGCGTAGTAATCCACTGGAGTGGTGATTGCCTGGTCAGGGCGGGTGTGAGAGGTGGACTTGTAACGAGGCTCACCCTATGGTCCTGGTCCCGGCAGATCGCCTGTAGGCGCTGCGGCCACGGACGAGAGGGAGGCGGCAGGGAAGGAAGAGGGGGCCCAGTGCCCGGGAGCTACCAACTCCCGGAGCGCCAGGCCGGCGCCCCGGAGGGGCCGACTCACATCTCGCGGGCGGCGGGCTTTTTCAGGAGAACCACCGCACCGCGCTCCTACGAACAACGGAGTATCGCATGCTCGCCACGCCGAGCGGAATCCCGGTCTGCCCGGAAACCGGCCGCCAGCACCGCCTCGCCGCCCAGCTCACCGACATGATCCCAGGCGCGGTCACCATCCGCGTCAGCCTGACCGACCCGAGCCAGGCCTGGCCGCACCCGCACGCCAGCGCCAAGGGCGAGGCCGGCGAAACGGTGGCGCTGAGCCGGACGACCGCCAGGGTCGCGGCCCGCTGGGTTCTGCGGGTCTGGCCGGAGGCGGACTGGACACGGCCGCACACCCTCGACCTCGCCGACGCGACCCTCATCCGTAGCGACCTCGCGGTCGGCAGGGGGCGCTGACATGGCGCGGATACGCACCATCAAGCCGGAGGCGTTCGTCTCCGAGTCGCTCGCCGAAGTGAGCGTCGAGGCCGAGCGGACTTTCTTCGGGCTGCTCACTCAGGCCGACGACCACGGCCGCCACCGCGACAACGCCGCGATCATCGCCGGGCTGCTCTGGCCCCTGCGCGCCGAACACACATCGGTCCACGTCGAGGACGACCTCCAGCAGCTCGCGAACGCCGGCCTGATCTGCCGGTACACCGGCTGCGACGGCCGCCGCTACCTCCACATCGTCACCTGGTCCGAGCACCAGAAGATCGACAAGCCGAGCCAGTCGCGCCTGCCCTCCTGCCCGCAGCATCAAGCCGCTCACCGGTGCGCACCCTGTAAGGGCATCTGTACCGAGCGGACGCAGGCGCCGCCGACGCCTCCCGGAGTGTTCGCCGAGGCTTCGCCGAACACTCCCCGAGCCCTCGATCTGCCCGGCCAGCCCGCCGCGACACCTCCCGGCCACGCAGGCGGGCCTCCCACCGCCGGGCAGGACCCACTCGGCGGAACGGTCGGCACCCATCACCGCACGGGCAAGAAAAGCGCAGGTCAGGACGCATTCGCCGAGGATTCCCCGAACCTTCCCCGAAGCCTCCCCGAGGGCTCGGCGCCTGGATCTAGGATCTTGGATCCTGGATCTTCTTTCCCTACGGGGCGCACGGCGCCCGCAGACACCGTCTCGGCCAGCCAGCTGGTCGGCGAGTACATCGCTGCCTGCGAGGAGCGTCCGCCCAGCGACGTGATCGGACACCTTGGGCGGATTACCAAGAAGCTCCTGGCCGAGGGCATCGCCCCGGAGCACGTCCGGGCCGGGCTGCGGAACTTCGCGGCCAACCCCAAGCACCCGAGCGTGCTGACCAGCATGGTCAACGAGGCCATGAACGCGAGGCCCGGCGGTTTGGCGCGGCCGGGGAGCTGGCCTAACGTGCCTGCCCACCAGGCGTGGACCAACCCGGCCGACGCTGCCGCCGCCTACGCCGAGGAGTTGTGATGCGTACCCGTAACCGCGAACCGCAGACCCTCGCCGGCGCAGGCACCCTGGACCGTATGGCCCGGATCCTGGCTGCCCGCCGCATCGACCCGGCCACTGTCGCCGCAATTGCCGACGACCCCGAGCCCTTCTCGTCGCTGGACGCCCTGTCGGCCGGGATGCCTCCGCGCTACCAGGCCGCCATCGCCGACCACTCACAGGTCCTGGCCTGGGTCCGCGACGTCGCCCGGGCGGCGGTCGCCCCCAGCCGGGGAGCTCGGCGGCAGGTCGCCACCGGACCCAGCCTGCTGATGGCCGGCGTCGTCGGCGCCGGAAAAACCCACCAGGCATACGGCGCGATCCGACTCCTGGTGCAGGGCGGGATCGGCGTGCGCTGGCGCGCGACCACCGCCGCCGACCTGTACGCAGATCTGCGCCCCCGCCCCGGGGTCGACAGCGAGCGGGAACTGGCGGCCTACAGCCGGGTACCGCTGCTGATCATCGATGACCTCGGCGCGGCCAAGGCGTCCGAGTGGGTCGAGGAAGTGACGTACCGGCTGATCAACCGCCGCTACAACCACATGCTCCCGACCTTGATCACCACCAACCTGGCGATCAAGGACCTCAAGGTCTACCTCGGCGACCGCGTCACCTCCCGGCTCGCTCAGATGACCACCCGGGTGGAGTTCGAACCGGTCGACCGCAGACGCCACCGCACCGCAGCCTGACCCACCGCAGGCCGCCCAGCCGGGCCGCGCCCTCAGCGCGCCGCCCCATGCACCTCACGACCCAGCGCACCCCTCCGCCGACGCCCCTTGCGCGCGGAGAGCGATCGGAGCAACCCGCATGACCACCACCACGACGATCAGCCCTAACCACCACCGGTCCCTGGGCGATCACGCCTGGCAGGACCAAGCCGTCTGCCAGTCCACCGAGTACAACCCGGTGGACCCCGAAGTCTTCTTCCCCGAGCCCGACGAGACCGCCAAGATCACCGCCGCGAAGACGCTGTGCGGCCAATGCCCGGTCCGCCGCGCCTGCCTGGACGCAGCCCTCGAGAACAACGACACCGACGGCATCCGGGGTGGACTGACCGAGGAGGAACGCCGGCCGCTGCACGAGAAGCTCGCCCACCGCCTCGACTACAGCCGCGTCAACGCCACCATCGCCGGACGCGACGTCCACCTCACCAAGGCCGAACGCCGCGCGGTCGTCCAGGCCGCCTACCGCCACGGCCTCACCGAACAGCGCCTGGCCTGGCTCCTGAAGATCACCGAGGAACACGCCCAGAAGCTGTACCGCGAGACCCGCCGGGCACTCGTACACCGTGACCTGGAGCCGGCCACGAAGACCGTCCCGCCACCCGCGGCTGACGGCGAGCGCCTGGGGCGCGCCGACTTCGGGACGGCGGCATGACCAACCCGCACGCACCAAGGGCGGCGCACATCACCGGCTGGGACCGCACGGTCGTCATCGCCTTGGGCGGCGCGGGCTGCGCTCTGTCGTACGACGCCCTCCAACAGATGGCCGTCGCCATCCACATCCGCGGCTTCCTCACCTACCTCTTCCCCCTGGTGATCGACGGGTTCATCGCCTACGGAGTCCGGGCCCTGCTGGTCCTGCGCGACGCACCCCTGCGCGCCCGGCTTTATGTCTGGACGCTCTTCGGCACGGCGACGGCCGCCAGTATCTGGGCCAACGCGCTGCACGCGGTCAGGCTCAACGAGAAGGCGGGCTCGGTCACCGGGCTGCGGCTCGGGGACACGGTGGTCGCCGCGCTGTCCACGATCGCCCCGCTCGCGCTGGCCGGAGCTGTCCACCTGTACATCCTCATTGCCCGGGGCTCGGTCAAGGACAGCGACCGCGCGGACCTCGGTCACCGCGGTCAGGCTGACCGGCCCGAGGGCGTCGAGGTCACCCGGGCCGACTGGACTGACCGGGTCGGTCAGCCGCAGTCGCAGGCCGGTCAGGTCAGCGTCGGGCAGTCGGCCACTGCCCTGACCGACCGACCGCACCCGTCCCCGGACAAGCCGACCCCGATCCCTCGGTCGCTGACCAAGGACAGCGCCCCGGCGGACAGCGGTGACCCGGTCACCGGTCAGCACGGTCAGCCGCACCAGGCCGCTGACCTGCCCGGACAGTCGGACACCACACCGCAGGTCACTGGCCGACCAGCTGGCACCAAGCCGGTCACCGGCCACCGGGACAGCCCCGTACCGGTCACCGACCGCCCGGATACTCCGCGCCCGGCCACTGACCAGGACACCCGGACAACCGGTGACCGGCGGTCTGACACGGACACCGAGGAGCTGCTGCAGATCGCCCGGTCAGCGGTCATGGCCGAGGACAAGCTGACCCGCAAGGTGGTCGCCCAGGCGATCCGCGGTCAGCAGATCCCGCTCTCCAGCGACACGCTGACCGTCCTGATGGCCCAGCTCCGCGCGCAGCACGGACAGCCGGTCACCTCCACCCGGAACTGACCGGACAGCCCGAAGCGGGTGACCGAGCCGGACACCCGGCAGGTCACCCGCCCCCGGACACGCACCCCAACATCTTCCCGAAGCGAAGCGGAGAGCACCTCATGCGCACTCGCCCGGCCACCCCCGCCGAGGTCGACTCCTGGCTGGCCGTCCTGCACCAGCACAGCCACCTCCACCACACTCAGTCCGCCCCCGACAACACCTGGATCGTGCAACGAACCCCGGATACCCGCCCCTGGACACTGCACCATCCGGTTCTCGCGATGGACTGGATCGAGGAATTCGTCCGGGAAATCCGGCAGCAGAACCCGGAGACGGCCCGGTGACCGCCAACGACCCGGCGGTCCTCACGTCCGGACAGCAGCGTGACCCCACGACGGCTCCTGGCGGAGCAAGTTGTCGCATACGACGGTCCTACAGCCCGTCGTATGCACTTGCCCCCGCCCAGGAGGGCGGGGGAAGTCCGGCTGGTCCCCGAGCGAGGGCGCGCGAGGACCAGCCGGACTCCCGGCACCAGGGGGCGCCGGTCGCAGGGGGAGAAGCAGACCGCCACGACCACCGCGAGCAGCCGAGCCCGAGCACGCCCGCCTTTCCCGACCGCAAACCACGCCGTCGCAGCCGCAACCCGAGCGAGCGCACTCGCAAGACGACCACCCGCCTCTCCGACGCTGAGAAAGCCGAAATCGCCGCCGCCGCCGCGCAGCGCGGCGTCACCGTTGCCCGATTCCTCGCCGCCGCCGGCCTCGCCGCCGCCCGCGGTTCGGCCACCTTGCACACCAACGAACAACTCGACACCGCCATCGACGAGCTGGCCGCCCTGCGCACTGCCCTCTCCCGGGTCGGTAACAACATCAACCAGATCGCCTTCGTCTGCAACGCCGGAGGACAGCCCCGTCCCGGCGAACTCGACCACGCCCTCACGACCCTGATCCGACTCTTGGCAGGTATCGACGACATGGCCGACGCCCTGGTGAAGAAGCGACTCTGATGGTCCCCAAGATCCGACGCGGCTCACGCACCCACGGCCTGCTCGTCTACCTGTACGGCCCCGGCAAACGCGACGAACACATCGACGCCCACCTCGTTGGGAGTTGGGACGGGTTCGCCCCCGACCCCGGCCGCGACACCAGCCCAGACCCCGACCCCAAGGTCACCCTCGCCCGCCTCGCTGCCGCGTTGGACCTGCGCGTCAAGCAGGCCGGCGCCAAGGCTCCGGCCGAGCACGTCTGGCACTGTTCGGTCCGCACCGACCCCGGCGACCGGACCTTGACCGACGCCGAGTGGAACACCGTCGCCCGCCGCCTGGTCCACGCCGTCAACCTCGCCCCCGAAGGTGACCCGGACGGCTGCCGCTGGGTCGCCGTGCGGCACGCGGACGACCACATCCACATCCTGGCCACCATGGTCCGGGGCGACCTGCGCCGCCCCAGGATGAACTACGACTTCAAGAAGGCCCAGGCCGAATGTCGCCGCATCGAAGAGGAGATGGGCCTGCGCCAACTCAAACCCGGCGACGGCACCGGAGCCAAGACACCCACCAGCGCCGAACGCTTCAAGGCCGAGCGCACCGGCCGACCCGAGGCTCCACGCGAGACGCTCCGCGAAGCCGTCCGCCAAGCCCTCGCAGGGGCCGCCACCGAAGAGGAGTTCTTCACCCGGCTGCGCGAGGCGGGCCTGCGCGTGAAGATACGGAACGCCCCATCCGGCGATGCCATCGGATACAACGTCGCACTCCCCGGCGACCGCAACCGCGACCGCGAGCCGATCTGGTTCGCGGGCTCCACCCTGGCCCCCGACCTTTCCCTGCCGAAGATCCGCATCCGCCTGGCCGACGGCACTGCCGAGCAGACGACGCCTTCGGGCGCCACCAGCGGCCGACCGAACTGGTCGCCGCCCGCCCGGGAACGACGCAGTGCCACCGGCATCGCCGAGCGCGCCGCCGTCCTGCTCGACAGCGACGACGACGAAGCCGCAGCTCAACTCGTAGGGGTCGGAGAACTCCTGGACGCGGTCGCGCAGACCTCCCCGGCCGCCACCCGTGCCGAGCTGGGCGCAGCCGCCCGTGCCTTCGAGCGTGCCACCCGTAGTCACGTCCGAGCGGAGCGCGCCGACACTCGGGCGATCCGCTCAGCGGCCCGGGGCATTATCCAGGCCGGCAGTGCTTTCGGCCGTGGCGAGGACGGCGGCACCACCGCCATGCTCGTCTCCACCCTGGTCCTGGTCGCCCTCGCCGCCGCCCGCTGGCACTCCGCCCGCGGCCACGCTCAGCAGGCCCACGCCGCCCGACAGACCGCCGAGCACCTGCGAGCCGCTTACCGCCAGGCCGCCGTCACGCCCATGCAGGTACTGCGCGAACAAGGCCACGCCCTGCCCGAAGTCGAACGCCGAACCCACCAGGCCACCATCCGCGCAGCACTGCAGGGAGAAGGGCCGCGAGTGGCCGACTCGTCGACGAAGAGCGATGCCCTGGCCGCCACCCTCGCCCAGGCGGAGCAAGCGGGCCACGACCCCAAGGCCCTTCTCCAGCAGGCCGTCAACATGCGCGAACTCGACACCGCCGAGGACGTGGACGACGTCCTGGTCTGGCGCCTGCGCCGCCTCGCCCAGCTCCCCGCACACCCGGACGAAGCGAGCCGCCGTCCGGAGGCCGGTGCCAGCCAGCCCACAACCGCGACCAACCGCACCAACAACCGGGCCGTGCCCACGGCAGCAGCTCACTCCGCCACCGAGCCGCGTAACCGCCCACTGCGCCGCTGATCCGAGTGGGAGAGCCATGGATATCAGGTGGGGATCTCCCCGAAGGAGTGAACCTGATGAGTACGACGACTGATCGCCTGGTCGAGACCGTGGGCGACCTGTTCCGCATCCCTCGCCCGTGTCACCTACCGACTACGCCGAGCACCTTCATCTCGGCAAGTGAGCTGAGTGTTTCCGGTCGTACCGTCCTGAGCAGACACGGGGGGTACGCCGACGACGGGGACGACAGGTCCGTGGCAGTGAGCCGACGACGGCGCGAAACGTCGCCGAAAGTCCGGTGTACTGCCACTACGTCGGCTCCCTAAAGTTGTAACCCGGACCGGATTGAGGGAGGGCAAGGATGGACGCGGAGATCACCCTTTTGGCGGGTACTGCCGGTACGACGATCGCGACGCTGCTGGCGACCGACACGTGGAACGGTGTGCGGAACGGCGTGGTCAGTCTGTGGCGACGTGTCCGGCCGGACCACGAGGAGCAAGTCGGCGCCCAGCTCGACACGTCGCGTCGGGACCTCCTGGGAGCGCAGAGCAGTGGCGACGAGGAGACCGAGCGGGAGATCGCGGCGGAGTGGCAGGGCCGTATCCGCCGGCTCTTGGTCGCGCACCCTGAGCTGGTGGCGGAACTGCGCACCCTGCTGACCGAACTCGACCCCGGCACACCTGTCATCCCGGCTGTCACCCAAAGTGCGACCGCCTCCGGCAGCTCACGCGTCTACCAGGCCGGCCGTGACCTGAGCGTCGACCAGCGGTGACCGGCCGCAACGACGGCCGGGCCGCTGACCAGGGGCGTGTCTACCAGGCTTCCGGAGACCAGCACATCATCGAGCACCACCATCACGGTGCCGCCTGGACCGGCCCGGACTCGGTGAGGCACCCGCCCATCGGCCGAGCACCGGCGATCCTGAGGGACCGCGGCGAACTCGTCGGACGCCTGAAAGAGGCGGTAACCGAGGGCGCCGGAAGCACCGTGTTCGTCCTGCACGGCCTGGGAGGATGTGGAAAGACGGCCGTGGCGTGCGCACTCTTCGAACACGCCACCCGGGAACGCGGACGCCTGGGCCTGTGGGTCAACGCCTCCGACCAGGCATCCCTGCGGGCCGGGATGCTTGCTGTGGCCGCCGACCGTGGCGCCGGCGACGGTGAGCTGATGGCCGCACGCAACGGCTTACGCGCGGCCGCGGACCTGGTCTGGGACCACCTCGACCGGTCCGACGTGCCATGGCTGCTGGTGCTGGACAACGCCGATGACCCAGCGGTGCTACGGGACGGCGGATGGCTGCGCACCAGCCCGCGCGGAACCGTCCTCGTGACCACACGGCAGGCCGCCGGCCACTGGTGGCCCGCTGCCGAGTTGCTGTACGTGGATGTCCTGCCGCGTGAGGAGGCGGCTCAGGTCCTGCGCGATCTGGCCCCAGGAACCGGTTCTGCCGAGGACGCGGCCGCCATTGCCGACAGCCTCGGTCGCCTGCCGCTCGCCCTGACTCTGGCCGGCGGGTTTCTGGCCCACCAGGTGATCGCCCCCTGGACGATGGAGGAGTACGGGCGTCGTCTGCAGGAGCGTTCGGATCCCATCGAACTGATCGACCAGGGAGCCATCGACGCGGGCAACGACTCGCGTCACCTGGTCAGCGGAACGTGGCAGCTTTCGCTGAACTCTCTGGCCGGGCAGAACCTGCCCGAGGCTGTCACCCTGCTGCGCCTTCTGGCCTGCTGGTCGAACGACCCGCTGCCCCTGTCGCTGCTGGCCAACGTCCGGCTCGACCTGCCCCTGCCCGCGGACCGGGTGGAAATGGCGCTTCGGGGGCTGCTCGACCACTCGCTCACCGAACTCGTTCCCGGTGACATTCGCTGTCTGCGTACGCACGGAGTGCTGCTCGACAGCGTCGCGCGCGTCACCCCGGCCGGTGAACGCGACCAACTCGCTTCCACGGCGGCCGAACTTCTTCTGCACTCCCTGCCCGCGTCCCCGGAACGCGGCTTGCGTGACAGCCTGCTCACCCCCCTTGCCCCACATGTCCTGGCGCTGCTTCGCCGCGTCACCACCTGGCCCGAGATCACGATCGCCACCATTGAGTCCGCTGCCACGTGCGCCCTGCTTCTGGTGACGGCCCAGCATCGTTCCGGCGATTACGCATCTGCGCTGGCCATGGCCGAACAGGCGACGCTTCTCGTGCGACGACGACTGGGAAACGATCACGTCCTGGTGCTGCGCCTGCGGCAGCGGATCGGGAAGGCGACCGATCGTCTGGGGCTCCTTGAAGAGGCAGCGGATCTCCACCGCGGGCTGCTCGACGACTTCGAACGGGTCTGCGGTCCCGAGGCGCTGGACACCCTGACCACCTGCCTCCATCTGTCCCGCCCGTTGGTCTGGCTCGATCGAGTGACGGAAGCCGTGCAGTTGATGCATCGGGCGGTCGCCGGGCGAGCCGCGCTGTTGGGCCCATGGCACCCGCTGACGCTGGAGGCGAGGGCGTGTCTGCTCGAACTGCCTCCCGGTCCGGACCTGGACCGGGAGGCACTGGCAGGAACGGATTTGGTCGCCGACTGTCGCCGTGAGTTGGGCCCAGACCACCCGATCACACTGTCGGCCGACCTCAACTGCGCAGGTGCACTGCTCAACACCGGAAAGCACGCCGAAGCATTGCTGTCGGCCCGCCGTGCGCTGGCGGCGCACGAACGCCAGTTCGGAGCTCGCTACCCCATCACGCTGGCGGCACGAAGCCTGCTCAGCAACGTCCTGCACGCGGTCGGCGAGTACCGGGAAGCCATCGAACAGGCGGAAATCGTCACGAAATGGCGCGAGCGGGTACTCGGTCCGGAGCACCCGTGGACGAGGGGAATCCGGGACAAGCTCGCGCGGTACCGGCGTTCCCTGGCGGAGGCAACGTCACCAGACCCGAACTGACTCGCGGTGGTCCGGTGTCCGTTCAGGATTCGGAGTCCGCCACCGGTGCGGACTCCGTGATCCACACGGGTCCATCTCCACACATCACCTTGATTCCGTCCGCCGGCTGCAACGATGTGCGCAGAACTCGCAGACGACGATCAGCCACCACGGCAACTGGGCCGGATCTTCCGGAGCTGCCGAACCTGATGGCGCGTACCTGGTTGTGGATCTCTTCTCTGGATGTGTTCCAGTCGATCTGTGAGAACTCGGGTTCCATCCACCCCGCGTAGGTGGCCGACCTTTCCTCCTGCGGTGTACCAGGCGAACCGGCTACGGCCAGCGAGAGCGCGCGGGGCAGAAGCCGCTCGATGTATTGGTCGACCTCTTCCCACAACAACTGGGGGGCGACATCGTCGCCCAACGCGATACCTGCTTCCTGCGCCAGGATCCCGCCGGAGTCGAATTCGCTCTCCATCCAGTGGATGCTGACGCCGATATCCTTGTCGCCGTTCCTGATCGCCCAGTTGACCGGAATGGGGCCTCGGTATTTTGGCAGCATCGACGTATGCACGTTGATGGCACCCAAGTTCGTCGACCGGAGTACCGCCGACGGTAGCTTCCAGGGGAAGCCGTAGCAGGCGATGAGATCGGCCTGGTACCCCGCGATGATGTGCGGCAACATGCTCTTCCGGCCCGGAATCAGCAGATCCATCCCGTTCGGCAGGGCGTCGACGATCTCGCCCACGACATCGCCCGCACCGCGTCGCGACGGCTCGCCCGGCCGCAGCGACCGAGCGTGCAGGTAAGCGACGGGCGTGTGCCCGGCCCGCTCGCACACGCGGTGCAGGAGGGCGAAGCCCTGCGCGGAGTATGAAATCAGGATAATGCGCATTTATAGCCCTTATGCTGCGGCAGGCTTCCGGCCGAAACTCTTATGCCCATCCCGGACTCTCCACCGAGCTCGGGGCGGGATTGCTCGGCTCTATTCCTCGGTCACGGTCGGCGGAGGGAGTTGGGTGATCCGGCGAGTGAAGAAGTCGTCCAACGGCTCAGCAGCCCGGTGCATCTCCTGGATCGTCTTCCGCCATCGGGAGATGTCGCGTGGATCGTCGAAGCGGATACCGCCGGCGAGTTTCCCGTCGTCGTCATAAAGCACCTCGTACATCACCGAGGAGCCGAGGACCACGACCTCCGGAAGCGGATGCTGCGCTTCGTACCGGAGGATGCCGTCCCCGCTGAGGACTCTCGTGTCCTCCCCGCACTGGGCCTTCAGGTTCAGCAGGTGGAGCTCCCACTGGAGGTACGGAGCGATGGGCTCCTCCACACAGCGGACACGGTGGAGGGCGAATCCGCTTTCGGCGATTCGCCGGAGGTACTCCTCGTAGTGCCCCCGCTGTTCCTCGATCAGCGCCAGGGCCTCATCCCAGCGCCCCTTGCGGAAGGCCTCCCAGCTCTCCACCCCGGGCTCCTGGAAGCTCTGCTGACGTTCAAGCTTCCAGAACCCCTCGGAGCCGGAACCCCAGAAATGGCGACCGAAGTCCTCGGAGTAGTCGTCAAGCCCGAGACGCTGACCCGGGCCGTGGGCCTGTGAGCTAAGCATCAGGGAGGTCTGCCTTCGCCGCAGCGGCTGTCCTGCGGGGGATTACGACGATTCGTTCATCCGGGGCGACAACAAGCCCTGGGGGCAGGATCGGCAGGTAGGAATCGGTGAGGTCGCGGCCAACGACGGCGATGTCCCCGTTCTCCAGTTCCCAGATGTCCGGGCACCCCTGCTCGCCGCCCGTGGTCCCGAGCTCGGTGGGGGATTTACCCAGGCGGCGCACCAGCGGCGAAGAAGGATCGGCTTCCCAGCCCCGAATCATCACGGTTCTCCATTCAGTCCCCCCGAAGGTAACCTAGATCACACCTGACGCAACGCCGGGCAGAGACTTCCAGCCATCCGAACACAACGGCTCGTCCCCCTGCATCGACTGGACAGTCGGGCGGATCACGGCGAAGCCGCCCGGGGTGGACCGGCAGGAACGACCGGACTCATGCCCGGCCGACCGTGACAGCGCTTCACGGATCCGCACTGCCGTCCCGTCGGTCCCTGCGAGCCGTGTAGCAGTCGATGGGGCGCGCTGGAGGGAGAGCGCAGCGGTCAGGTCTTCGACGGACCTCGGATCCTGTGGGGAACATGCGGTCTGGGCAGCGAAGGGAGGGCCGACGGCACGGTTGCCAGAAGCGGCATTGGCAGCTCAGGCGGCCAAGGGCTGGCGGTCGCCCTGCACAGAGCTTCTCGGCTGCCCGCCGACGCACCGTGACCCACGCACGCCACAGGACGTCCCCGCATCTCGTAGGCATCCCGATAGCGGTGGCCGAGGCCCGACCACTCGACGAGTTGGCTGCAGAGTTGGAGGAAGGTGCTGCGGTCCCGGTCAGACCTGGGCGAGGCGGTTCGAGAGATCGAGGGCGGCGGTCGCGACCGTGAGGGCGGCGCACAGGCCGAGCACCTCGTGGATGGTCGGGCGGACCAGAAGCGGCCAGTCGTGCGGTGCTGCAGACCAGGAGGCGAGGTGTACCTCGGCGGTGGCCAGGCCCAGGTGGGCGGTGACTTCCCAGCCGGAGGGGGAAGTCACCGCCCAGCGGAAGCGAATGCGTCCGAGAGGGAGTCTCGGGGACTCGGCGGCGAGCCAGGTGACGTCGAGCGGCCCGTCGGGCAGGACGGAGGCACGCTGGACCAGTGCGCCGCGTACACCGCTCGGCATGGGGTGCGCGGCGATGCTGTGGAGCGGAAGGACGTGCGACGAGGTGGGAACCTCCAGGGCGTTGATGGGGTTGGTCATGTCCAGTTGAGGGCCTCGCCCACCGCCGCCGGGAGGTAGCCTTCTTGGCCGTCGTCGGCGATGAACGCTTTGCCGTCCCGGACGATGACCTCGGCTCCCACGTGGTGGGCGAAGGGGAAGTCGGGGTTGACGGCGAGGCGGATCGGCAGGTTGGGGTCAAGCTCCTGGAGCTGACGGAGCACATGGCCGATGGTCAGGTGGCGGGGCACGGAAGGCCTCCAAGATCGGTAGGGAAGGGCGGGTGCGGGGAAAGCTGGTGCGTCTGCACGTTGGGCGGCCGGAATGGGCCACGCACGTTGTGCGGGAGGGCACGCGGAGGCGTTCACGGTTGGACGATCCCTTCGTTGACCTGCGGTTTTGCCCGACACATCTACGTTGGCATGCGGTGAGCCGAAGTCCGTAGTCCCTTCCGGGGAAGTGGCGTCTGCCGTGGGCGAACTGGCCGCCGCCAGCAGATGGCCAGCGGCCCGGGAATGGACCGGCGGACCCGGCTGTCGTATCCGGGTTGGCAACGGGGCACACGGAACCGAAGGGGAGCAGGGATGGCGGAGCCGGGCAGACACCGGGACGGAACTGGGCTGGAGCGCAAGATCCGGGCGGCAGGGCGGCCGTGGACGGTCGGCGACATCGCGATGGTCGCCGACGGCCAGTGGGCCGTCGGTGCGCGGTGCGCGGTGCGGGCGCTGGGACGAGGGCGCGGTGGCGGAGGAGCGGATCGCGGAGGGGTGCCGTGTCAAGTTGACGGTGGAGGAGCTGGCCCGCGCGGTGGGCTCCCGCATCAGGGATGCCCACCGCGACGAGGACCTCGCCTGACCGGTCAGTGGCGCGGCCCCGGGCCGGCCGCCGGCGGGCCGACAGCGGGCCGACAGCGGCCGAAGGGGCGGGCTGATCGGGTACCTGGCCCAGGGGGCGTGGTGTGTGCCCGGAGCGGGCGACGGCGGCCTGGGCCAGCCGGACTGCCGGGGCCGAGGCCGTGGTCGCGGCGGATTCGCGGGCTTCGATCACGTGGCTGATGGCCTGCAGGGACGTACTGCTCTCTGCCTTGGCGACGCGAAGGTCTGCCGCTGAGCTGGTGATCCGTTCCAGGTCGTAGAAGGCCGGCACGTGGCCGGGGCGGGTCAGGGCGTGCAGACGGTCCTGGTGCACGGTCGCGGCGCTGTCGGTGATGACCAAGGCCGAGCGAATGCGCATGGCCGAGCGCAGGAGCGGGTCGTCGCTGGGGCGGCGGACTGCGAGGGACTCCAGAGCGTCTATGGGGCGGTTCCAGGCTTTCTCGATCATGGCTGTGGCCTGGTCGTATGCGGTGGTGTTGGACATGAGCGGCTCCACATGGTCCGGGGAGAGGGCGTGTTCGTCAGCGGGCGTGCCCGGAGCGCGGGGCCTGCGGAGCCGGCGGCGAACGCGGCGACGGGGTTACGGGACGAGCCTCGGCAGTCGTTGGCAGCACCGTGGAGCGGAAGTTGGCTGCCTGGGCGCGGCGGATGTCCAGGGGTGTGGGCATGCGCGGTTTGACCGGTGTCGCGGTGGCCTGTGGGGGAAGATGTTGCAGGTCGTAGCCGTAACGGGTGACTGGCGACGGGTCGGTGAGGGCGGCGTTCATCGCGGTCACCAGCCTCTGCGGGGTGAAGGAGGAAGCGGTGGCGTACCACTGGTTTCCTGGCGGCCCGGCAAGGGTGAGCCAGCGTTCTTGATGGCCCCGCATCTCGGCGGTGTGGTCACGGTGGTTGTGGCGCAGGTAGACCTCGGCCAGGTGGTCGGGCGACTGGAAGAAGACGTTTTCGGGGCTGTAGCTGTGGCTCCAGCCCGCCGCTGCCAGCGGTGTGCCGGCATCCAGTGCGGTCAGGGCGCTGTTGCCGTGGTGGAGGTAGGAATCGGGGCCCTCGGCGTAGGCGGCGGCGAGCGCCGTGGTGAAGCCGGCGACGATCTCGGTGGGGGTGCCGCTCTGGAAGGTGACCAGCCAGCGTGGCGTCGCGTAGTCCGAGCTGTACGCGGTGATCTTCCACAGGGCGTCGTCGTCGCCCTCGGGCAGGTAGGCCAGGCGGACCCGCTGGTCAGGGGTGTTGACGTACACGTTGCCCACGTCGTCGCCGTTCAGCAACCAGCCGCTGTCGAGGAGCGGACGGAGAGCGGGGTCACCGGTGAACGTTGATCCGGCGAGGTAGCGGGGGCTGACGTGGTACTCGCGCCACTGCTCGTCATCCGAGCTGAAGGTCATGGGAAGTTCCTGAAGTGGAAAAGGGGGGAGGGGGACGCGGCTGCGTACGCCGTGGAACGGGCCGTCCGGCCCGTACACGGGCGCCGTGGAAATGAGCCGGGTCACCGGCTCTGGAACGGGTTGTGGGGGCTCACTCGATGGTTTCCATCCGGGCGAGCAGTGAACGGACCAGGGTGGGCAGGTGGCCTGGGCCGTCGCTGATCCAGACGTGGTCGGTCGCTTCGCCGAGGACGTACGTGGCGTCGTCGAGGAGGCCGCTGGAGATTTCCATGCAGGCGTCGGTGATCCGGGTGATGGCGAGCAGGGACTCGGAGAGCACGGCGACGTAGTCGCCCGGCGGGAGGTGGGCGGCCTTGGCGGCGGTGCGGATTTCCGTCAACTCCAGGTCGCTGAAGGGGAAGTTGAGCTCGCTGTCCTGTGCGTCGCCGTCGGGCGTGGTGAAGGTCGGGTCCGGGGGTTGTGTGGGGATGCCGACACGGGTGCAGATCTGGTCGACCGAGGTGGTGAGCTCGGCGAGGGACTCGGTGAGCCATCCCAGGGCGGAGGCGTAGGAGGCCAGGGTGAACAGACCCGCCGGCGTCGCGGGGCGCGGCTCGGCGGCCAGGAATTCTTCGAGCCGGTCGTTCAGCTCGCAGAACACCCTGGGTCCGGCCGACAGCGCACCCAGTACGGGGTACAGATAGGAGCGGCTGGCAGCCGTCGGGTACTCGGCGGTGAGGATCTCGGAGACACTCTGCGCGGCATCTGTGAGCAGGCCCGCCAGTTCGGCACGAGTCAGCGGGGCGCGGTCGACGATCATCGGTGGGGAGCCTTTCGGGAAGCGGTGGCAGTGGGCTGGGCCGCCGCCACTGGGAGGGGCGTCGGCTGGTTTGCCGCGTGGGGAGAGCGGGAGCGTGCGGCCTGCACGCGTGCTTCGGCGGCGGAGGCTGTCTCGACGTCCTGGTGAGAGCCGGTGCGCAGGTGGGCCGTGCGGTAGACCGCGTACTCCTTCCGGCTGCCCGCGGCGACGAGATAGACCTCGCGCTTGTGGTGCGAGGTAGGTGGGGCCGGGCGGAACTGGATGACCATCCGATAGGAGACGGATGGGTCGACGTACACCTTGTGAAAACCCGCGAGACGGCCCCTCAATGGCAGGCAGTCGTCACTACCGTGAACCAGGTTCTGTAGCTCCAGCAGCGCCAGATCACGTATCTCGTCGGGGAGTTCGCGCAGGTCAGCGATGGCGTCCGGGTGCGCGGCGAAGGCGAAGCGGGCGTGGCTCACATTGACCTTCCCGGGTTGAGTACGTCACTCATGCCGCCAGCCCCAACGGCTCGGGCGCGGGAGTTGCCAGCACGCGGTGGTTGGGCCGGGTCGGGCTCGTCGTGCACGCGGCGAACGGACCGTCGGGAGCACGGAGGTGGACCAGCGTCTGGTCGAGGTGGTCGCGGTGCCACGTCGAGGGACCGGACAGGCCGGCCTCGGCGTCGGTGAGCTGCTGCCACGCGAGCCAGAGGGCATGCAGCCGGGCCACGGCTTCGGGGTGTTCTTGCCACAGCGCGCACCACGGACGGGTCGTGCTGATCTCTCGCCCGTAGATCGGGAGGAAGAGGTGGTTCACCCAGGCACTGAGGGCGGCGAGTTCGACGGCGTACGCCTCACCGCCCAGGGCAACGATGAACACCGAGGTGGGGGCAGTGGCCGGCTCGGAGCCGGCTGCTGTTGCCGGAGCGCCGTCGGTCGGTCGGGGGGCGGGTGTGGGCTCGGCGCCGAGACGATCGAGGAGGACGCCGTGCTGCCTGACCTCGGCCATGGTCTTGGCGAGGCTGCTGGCGAGGTCGTCGAGGTTCTCGTCGGGGACGCGGAACGGCTCGGGGCCGGGGGCGGTCGTGCTGGTGTCGGGCATGGGGGCGTGCTCCATCTGTGGGACGGCGACATGGGGAAGAGGCTCCGGAGAAGCCGCGATTTGGCCCGGCCGGGAAAACCCGATAGCCGGGCGCTACGCCGCCGCGCAGCGAGGGAAGGGAGGGGCCAGCAACCGCACCGCCCGGGCGGCCTGTTGCGGTACGACACCGTTGCCGAGCGCGGTGAGCTGAGCGGGGCGGCCGAGCCCCGGGGTGGCGGTGACCCAGCCGGCATCGAGGCCCTGCATCCACTCCACGAAGTCGGCACGCAGCCGTCCGGCCGCGTCGGTGGGCACCGGGGCAGGGCGGGTGAGCGTCTCCCATCGGGTGATGGCGGCGCTGCGTACGCACCCCATCGCCGCTCTGCTCCTATTGCCTCCAGAGCGGCAGAGCCACCGCTGGCGAGGGAGTCGGCCGGCCCTTGCGCGGTCGGTGTTCCGCAGTGCCGGCGTCGCGTGCCGCCATCGTTATCTACGGTTGTCAACTCGCTGCACAGCTCACAGCGCCTAAACCCTGTCAGGTACCTCTGGTGTGTCGCCTCGTGCGAACCTCTGGTCGCGCAAATGGAAAAGATGCGCAAATTGCATTAACCGACGCGAATCGGGCCAGGTTCGCAAACGACATGACATGGTTCGCCGGTGGCCTTAGCCTGAACTTCTCTATCTGAGTACCGAGAGGGCAAGAGCATGGGCCTGAGCGCAACCCGTCTGACATGCTTCGCACTTTTGTCGGCGATCGAGGAAGACCTCAGGCTCCGCATTGAGTTCGCCACGTATGGGCTTCCGGTACAGGATGTTTTGGGAGAAGCCCGTATGGCGACTGCGGCCCAGCGCTTCTCGAGAGATCAAGGCGGGACTCTGGACCCCAGCCTTTCTGATTTGCTTCCCTACGTCGAGTTTGCCGATTCGTTCGAGATTCTTAATGCCGCAGGAAGTGAACTCGATGCGCGTGAGCGTGATTTCATTAGGGAAAATACACCCCTTCTGCAGAAGCTCATCCCCGTAAGGAACCGCGTTGCTCACACGCGGCCATTGGAGTTTGATGACCTGTCCACTGCCCTCGACGTAATCAGGCATTTCTCAGTTAGTGCAGAGGTTGATACGCCGAGGTGTGACCAGGTGCTCCTGGAGCTGGAAAGGGATCCATCCTTTGTGTTGGGACTCGAGATCAGGTTTCTCGACGTGCCAACCGATTCCACGCTAAGGCATAATCTCCCTATCCCAGATTTCGATGAGACGGGATTTGTCGGGCGAAAGTCCACAGTCAGATCGCTGATCAAGCACGTCCGAGGGCCCTACCCAGTGATCAGCCTAGTGGGCGACGGAGGAATTGGAAAAACGTCGCTCGCCCTCAAAGCTGCTTACGAAATCTTGGACTCTCCAGACAATCCATTCGATGCAGTCGTATGGACGACTGCGCGCAATTCTCTGCTAACAGCTGGCGAGATTAAGAGAATTCAGGGCGCCGTTAAGGATTCTCTTGGGCTTCTCAGGGTTGCCGCCGAAGAGCTTGGCGGGAAGAATGCTACTGAAGACCCAATGACTGAAGTGCTTGAGTACATGCAGCATTTTAGAGTCTTGCTAATTTTGGACAACCTGGAGACCGTGCTCGACGCGAAGCTGCGGGAGTTTCTCGCGGAACTTCCTAACGGCAGCAAGGTGATTATCACCAGCCGTATCGGTGTCGGCGCCATGGAGATGCCTATCAGGGTTGAACCTCTGGAAAAGGGTGAAGCGATTAACTTGCTTCGCTCGCTGGCTAAAATTCGAAATGTTTCAGCATTGCAAGGAGTGAGTCCTGCCGTCATAGACGGCATCGTTGAGAAGACGTCGGCCCACCCTCTTTACATCAAGTGGTTTGTTTCGGTAGTGCAGTCGGGGCGGCGCCCCGAGGACGCCCTCAACAGCGGGCTCCTACTCGACTACTGCATGTCGAACGTGTACGAGTACATTTCGGATAACGGAAGGCTCGTACTACGATCCATGCAAACTTTGACAGGCACACATAATCAGGCGGAATTGGCCTACCTCAACGATCTCGATGTCAATCGGCTGCAGTCCGCAATCCTCGAGCTGATCACAACCAATTTCGTACTCATGAGAACTGCAACGTCCGGTAATTCTGTGGTGACCGAGTACGAGTTGAGTGAGTTCGCGCTCAGTTACCTCGAAAAACACCATCCGGTGTCCGAGGAAGAGCAACACTGGCTCCGTGATCGCAATGCGAGTCTCTTTGCTTACGGTGAGCAGATCGCCTTGAAATCTAAGCGTGACCGCTACGACGCGAACTCGCTCGATCTACGTGACGCAAAGGACTTCAGTGTCGCAGCCAAACTCTTGGAAGCTTTGAGTCTCATCTACCGGGGCGAACTTTCAATCGCACTGGACATTATTCAGGATGCCCATGAGCTAGCCCCTGATTATCATGAGTGCTTCCGGATCGAAGCCATGGCGAGGGCTGCGGGGCACAACTTTCATGGAGCCAACGCGGCTTTCGAGAAGGCGCTTGGTCTCAACTCGGACAGTTCAGCACTGAATTGGTTTTATGCCCGCTTTTTGATTAATGACTTTGGCCAGCCACAGGCTGGCCTCAGGTTTCTACAGCGTGCCGCGACGATCGATCCTCGAAGTTCGACGATTAGGGTAGAGATCGCCAAGACTCATCAACAATTGGGAAATGATGAGCTTGCCCGGGACACTTGCCTATCGTTGCTTAATAATCCAGAAACTGCCCTAGAAATCAAGTCGCGCATACTCGAGATCTATGTGCGCTCAGCAATGTCTACCGCCAGTAGACTCTACGGGGCTGCGGACTACGCGGGCTGCCTGGAGATTCTCGAAGCATTGAAAGATGCTCTGGAAAGCCTTCAGGGCGTGACGGCTGATGATCTAGTTCGCGACCGCGTGAATTTTGCTAGGAGTCTGTCTCGCGGTGTACGTCTCAAGACAACAGACAAATACCTAGGTCAGGCGGCCACCACTATCAACATTTCGCTTGCGCGATGGCTGGGAGTGAGCTCGAGTGAAGGGGTGGACCGCTCCTATGGAACTGTTAAAACCATCCAGGCGGAGAAAGGTTATGGATTCGTCAAGCCCGCCGACGGCAGTCCAGACACATTTTTCCACGCCACGGATGTTCGGCCTGTAGGGGATTTCGCGCGAGTTCGAGTGGGATCCGAGATTTCTTACAAGAAGATTGTGAAAGATGACAAACGCCGCGCTGTGGAAGTGTGGCTCGTCGAGCGGTAAGTGACTGAGTGCAGGTATCCCATCAGGGCGCGACGGTTTGCCTGGTACTACAGGAGGGCTTCGTGTCTGCCGGGCGGGTGATGCGTTGGGTTGTGTATGGATCGCGTGGATGTGTGGCGGGACGTCGAGCGGTGGGACGGTTGCTTCGAGGACTTCTTCGCGCTGCTGGCCGGGTTGTGGTGCCGGGTCGAACCGCGACTGACGGCTCGCTCGTACGTGAAGGCGTTGCTGGGGCCGGTGGAGCGGAAGAACACCTGGCAGATCGCCGCGCATCTCGGTCACGCCACGCCGGACAAGGTGAAGGATCTGTTGCGCAAGACCACTTGGGAATGGAGTCAACTCCGGGATCGGGTACGGGAGTTCGTCGTGTGTCATCTCGGTGATCCAGACGCGGTGCTGGTGCTGGACGAGACGGCGTTCTTGAAGAAGGGCGCCATGTCGGTCGGGGTGGCGCCGCAGTATGCGGGGATCACTGGGCAGACGGAGAATTGCCAGGTCGCGGTGTTCGCCGCCTATGTCACTCCGTACGGTCGCGCACTGATTGACTTCGCCCTGTACCTCGGCAAGACCTGGGCCGGCGATGGTGGGCGCTGCAAGAAGGCCGGAGTGCCCCGCCAGCGGGCCAAGGCGGTGGCCACCAAGCCCGAGTTGGGCCGCCGACTTGTCGAGCGGACCCGGTGCGCCGGGGTGCCGTTCGCCTTCGTGGCCGCCGATGCGGTCTATGGGCAGGACCGCAAACTGCGTGCCGCTCTGGAGCGCCACGGCAAGGGCTATGTGATGGCGGTGCCGTGCGATGAGACCGTCACCACCCACGGCCGCGGCGCGGAGCGGGTCGATACCCTGGCCGCCGCATTGCCGCTGGTCTTCGAGCGCCGCTCGTGCGGGGCGGGCTCCAAGGGCGAGCGCTACTACGACTGGGCGCTGGTCGAGGTGACCTGGCCGAGTCCGGCCGGGCCGACGCGCAGCGGCTGGGACCACCGGCTGCTGGTACGCCGCTCGATCAGCGATCCGACCGAGCTCGCCTACTTCGCCGTGCATGCCCGTACCGGCACTACGATCACCCGACTGGTGCAGGTGGCAGGGCTGCGATGGGGCGTGGAGGACTGCTTCGAGACCGCGAAGTCCGACTGCGGCCTGGACCAGTACGAGGTCCGCAAGTGGGAGCCCTGGCACCGCCATATCGCCCTGGCCATCGCCGCGTTCGCCTTCGTGTCCATCAGCGCCACCCGCACCGCCCGCCTGAGCGAACCCCGTCAGACGGCCACCGCCCCGGACGACCCCGAACCCGCCATAGCCTGGCCACCCCTGACGCCGCCGAACACCTGGCACCCTTGATCGACTACACCGCCGAGGAGATCCGCCGCCTGCTCCACCAGACCCTCTGGCATCAGACCGTCCCCCACCACGTCGTCTTCACCCAGTCCCTGTGGCGTCGCACCCACCAGGCAGTCGCCCGACGCATCCACTACGAACAGCGAAGACGACGAGCTCTCGAAGCTCCCCTGTAGTACTGGGCGCCATTTCGGTAGACCGAAGTAAGGTGTCAGTTCCGTGTTCTCGGAACGTATCATCGGCGTAGGCTCGACCTGCCTGCTGCCAGATAGTCCTCCGCCTTAGATAAGGGCTGTCCTGCAAATGATCTCCGAGTTGTTAGCGACCTTCTTGAACGAGTCGATCTGGTCATGCAGGTTACGAACGCGAGCGCCTCAGCAGACTGCCACCGACTGACGACGCACCTGCACCCCGCCGGCCGACTGCCTTCCAGAACTACCTCGACCAGCGTGAGCTACCCCGACCGAAATCCTGGCGAACCCTGGGCACCTGACCCGACAGCTTCAAGATCCCCGACAGAGTCAAGCTCAGGACGAACAGACCAGCATTTTCCTCGCTTCGCAGCTCGATGCCCATGCAAGTTGAAGCATCAACCGTGACCGGACAGAGGACGGGGGCTTTCAGCTGTGGCCGCGCGAGGGAGACCGCACGACAGCAGGGCCGGGCGCAGAGCGGGTAGGGGCCGAGGACGGCGGGATTGGGTGTGGCGTGCTGCGAGCGAGAGCGGCGTGCACCCGCGCAGGAGGAGGCCCGTTCGACGAAGAAGCCGGGGCCGGTGACGGCGGAGAGTGGCCGTTCGCCGTCCGCCAGCGGGTACGCACGTCATCGAGTGGACCGAGCGCGTGCAGGGCATGATTGATGAGCTGCCCAGGGGACAGGGACTCGTTCTCTGCCAAGCCCCGAATGGTGCGAGCAGATGTGACGGCGGTGCGGGTGACCGAGGAACGGATCACCTGCTCACCGAGCCACTCGGCGCTACCAGGACCGACACCGTCACAGATGGCGGTGACCTGATCCCCGGACAACATGCCGTCGGCCAGCAGACCACGCCGCTGCGCCTCCCAGAGCAGGGTGATCCGGTCAATGGGCTCACCCCGGTGGTGCAGCGCGCCGAGGCAGCGGTAGAGCTGCCCGTGGGCCGGGTCGGCGAAGTCACCCGGCCGCAGCCAGCCCACCACCTGGCCCATGGCCCTCGGCTGCTCAGCGAGGACGGCAAGAAGGAACCGTTCGTCCTCGGCGACCTGGTCCGCCCGAACCGTCGGCGGCGGGGAGGGTGGGGCGGTCACCGGCGGAGCAGCCGGCGCGACCGGGCGGGGCTCGGTTCCCCACCGTCGTGCGAGATCGTCGAGCACCCCGCTCAGAACGTCCGCGTGGTGCAGGGCTCCCTCGACTTCACCCCGCAGCGCGTCGGCGCGCGCCGCTTGATGCAGGCGGACCGCGTGCTGAGCGATGCTGCGATGGATCGCCCCCTCCAGCACCATGCGGCCGTACGCCGGAGCATGTTCGGGGCGCGGACAGGCCGAGACCAGGGTGTGGGCGTACACCGCGGTCAGCCCTCGTACGTGGAGGCCTGCCTCGTCGACCGCATCGGTCACCCACGACAGCGGTACCGCCCCGTCGGCTGCCAGCGCCGGGTGGTCGTCGGCTCGGAGCTTGCGCAGCGCGGCGAACAGCGCCCGGTGGACCGGCCGGTCGAAGTGATCCGGCGCGAGCCAGTCGAGATGCGAGAGCTGGCCCGGGTCGAGCAGCACGGAGCCCAGTACCGCCTGCTCCGCGCGCAGCAGCGGGTTCATCACTCACTCCCTGCGCCGGAGGCGGGAGGTTTACTCTGCCGGGCACGGAGATCGGCGACCGCCTGGTCGGCCGCGGTCATCGCCTGGGCGAAGCCGTCCAGTACGCCGGTGAACGTGGGATCGGTGGCGAGAATCGAGCCGGCCCCGCTGACCAGCCACCACTGACCGTCACGCAGAACGACCGGCGAGCGTACGAGCCGCCCGGAGCGCGGCGTGGGCGCGCTCATTCCGACAGCCCGAAGTCGTCGCGGCCGTGGGCCTTCGTGAGGGCCCGCTCGGTGATGGCCTTCGTCGCACGCGCCGAGGCCGGGCCGACCACCTTCGCGGAGGGCTCCTTGTACCAGGGCCGCAGATCGAGCATGGCGACCCGGATTCCCGTGGCCAGGAGGAGTGCCTTGCCCTTGGGCAGGGCGCGGATCGCGTCGGGCGGCAGGATCCGCTCGGTGCGCATGCTGATGGAGGTGGACTTGCCGCTGTCGCTGGTGGACACCGAGGTGGTTTGCACGTCGTGGTCGCCGACCTGTCGGCTGAGGCGGTCGGCGAAGTCGGCGTCGTCGATGCCCGATCCGATGATTTTGATGGTGGCGGCGGACCAGAGGGCGTCCATGCCGGCTTCGCCCCAGCATCGCTGGCCCTGCCGGTAGGACTGCAGGATCGTCATGGGGATGACGCCTCGGCTGCCCAGGTGGCTGTAGAGGTCGGGGAGGTCGGAGATCTTGCAGACGTTCGCGGCTTCGTCGAGGACGCAGAGGGCGGGCGGGTCGAGTCGGCCGCCGGAGCGTTCGGCGACGATGACGGCCGCGCGCATCACGGCGTCGGCTGCCGCGGCGATGATCGCGGAGGCGCTGCCGCCGCCGTCCTTGCTGAGGAGGTACAGGGTGTCGCGGGAGGTGGCGAAGGCGAAGGGCTTGAACTCGGGGAGGCCCTTGGCGGGGGTGACCCAGGCGGCGACGTCGGGGTCGAGCAGGCAGCTCGCGTACTGCCGCGCGGTCTCGTAAATGCCGTCGCGGGTCTCGGTCGCGCCGGAGACGGTGCCCTGGAGCTGGGCGGCGACCGCATGGTGGCCGGCATCGGTGAGCAGGTCGACCGGGGTTCGGTCGGCGGGGGAGGCGAGCCAGGCCAGGACGTCGGTGATCGGACGTCGGTGGCCGGCGGCGGCGAGGAACAGGGCGCCGAGCGTGTTGGCGGCGGCGGTGGACCAGAAGTCGGAGCCGGTCGAGTCGTCGACGCTGGCGGCGACGAAGTGCCCGGCAAGGCGTTTGGCTCCGGCGAGGTCGCGGGCGTCGGCAAGGATGTCCCACCACATCTCGCGCGGGTGGTGGGCGATCTGCTGCGGATCGAGGGTCCAGATCGTGCCGACCTTGGCGCGGGCGTCGACCGTCGCGGTGAAAGCGTCGTTCGCCGCCTTGTTACTGGTGAGCAGCACCGGGCCAGGGGCCGCGAGAATCGCGGGTATCGCGAGCCCGGAGGTCTTGCCGGAGCGTGGGGCCATGATCGCGACGATCACGTCCTCCCAGGACGCGCGGACATCGGCCCGCCCAGGGGAAAGGGCGCCGAGCAGGATGCCGCGGTCAGCAGGCGTGACCTCTTTTACACTCCAGGCCGCTGAGGGACGGCCGCAGGCTCCGGGCCTTGGCGGTGATCTGCTTGTCCAGCAGCGGGGCGAGGTCGGCCTTCCGGGCGAGGCCGTTCTTCGCGCCTTCGTGCAGCCGCATCCACAGCACCAGGGCGAGGACGGTGAGGCAGACGCACAGCAGGCCGGGGACGATCCGTGCGCTGACGAGCAGCGCGGTGGCGCTCAGGTGCGGCCACAGCACATCGGGGTGGAGCAGTGCGTCGGCGGCCCTGAACGGGGCCCAGGGCCCGGCGCCGAAGAAGGAGTTGCTGATGTTGCCGGTCAGCCAGGCCAGCGAGCCGAAGGCAAGCGCGACGCCGAGCAGGCCGAAGAGGAGGTAGAGGAGCGCGTCTGAACCGGTGGTGGTTGAGGGTGCGTTGGTACGCGGTGAGGGCATGGCGGTCCTGGGAGTGAGTGCAGACGAGTGATGGGCGAAGGGCGCGGCGCGCTCTTCTGCTGATCATCGGAGAAGTTCCAGTTCTGGCACTGAGTCGGCCGTCGGAGCTATCGGGTGCAGGGAGCACGCGGCCACAGGGTGCTTGTCTACTTACCGCGTTCGCCGGGCGTACAGGTTCGCGAACAAGCCAGCGACGTTGCTGGCGTTTTGCAGGTGAGGGATCGGGGCGTCTCCCCAAAGGGAGGCGAACAGGAGCCCCAATGTTCAGGCTGTCTGGGAGAGGATCCCCAAAAACCCGCGATTTGGCGCGGCCGGAGATCACCGGTAGATGCCGCCGCGTGCCCGAGGTGGCATAGCCGGGGTCGTGGGCGCAGTTCGCACAGGCGGCGCGGGCAAAGCAGACGTTGCTGCGTAAGTCGGCCCAGCGTCCGTCCCGGCGGATGACGGTTGCGACGATGCCGAGCCCGCTGGCCTGGCTGCGTATGGCCACCCATTGGCAGTTCGGGCAGTTGCAGCCGGTAAAAGCCGTGAACTGGATACGATCAGCCTGCCGAGGTTGATCGGCGCCCGGTCATGGAGAGGGTGGGGGCTCATGCGCGCCGACAATGTCAAGCCCGGCATTCGCCTGACCGGGCTGTCATCGGGGACGGTTACTGTCGTGGCTGTCACAGAGATCGGCCACGCTCTGCAAGTCACGATCCGGGATGACCTCGGGCAGTTGTCCGATCAAGTGCTCTTCCCCAGTGACATTGCTTCGCTGCGACCCGAGGCTCCGAGGTCGCGGTGGTCGTTCGACGCCGACCCCGGGCAGTTCCGTCTGGCCGCCGAGGCGCTGCGCATGAGGCATGCGGGCCTGTCGGACCCGATGCTGGCGGTCGAGACCAGCGACATCGACCCGCTGCCCCACCAGATCCGAGCCGTCTACGGGTCCATGCTGGCTCAGTCCGGCTCCCTGCGCTTCCTGCTCGCAGACGATCCGGGCGCCGGCAAGACGATCATGGCCGGCCTGTACCTCAAGGAGCTGCTGCTGCGCGGCGACGTGCAGCGTTGTCTGATCGTTGCCCCGGGCGGGCTGGTCGAGCAGTGGCAGGCCGAACTCGCAGAAAAGTTCGGGATCGAGATGGCGATCTTGACACGCGACCTCGCTGAGGCTGACCGTGACGGCGATCCGTTCCGGCACAACCCGATGCTGATCGCGCGCATGGACCAGCTAGCCCGCAACGAGGAGTGGCAGTCCATACTCGCCGAGTCGGAATGGGACCTCATCGTCGTGGACGAGGCCCACCGCATGAGCGCATCCTGGTTCGGAAACGAACTCAAGCGCACGCGCCGCTACGAACTGGGCCAGCTGCTCGGCAAGATCACCCGGCACTTCCTGCTCATGACCGCGACACCGCACTCCGGGTCGGAAGCCAACTTCCAGACCTTCCTCGCCCTGCTGGACCCCGACCGGTACGACGGCCAGTACCGCCAAGGCGTGCACTCCACCGACACCACCGGACTGATGCGCCGGATGATCAAGGAGGACCTGCTCACCTTCGAGGGTAAGCCGCTCTTCCCCGAGCGCGTGGCTGAGACCGTCGAGTACACCCTCTCCCCGCAGGAGATGCTCCTGTACGAAGAGGTCACCGAGTACGTACGCACGGAGATGAACAGGGCCGAGCAGGCCGACGGCAAGCGGCGCACGGTCGGCTTCGCGCTCACGGTCATGCAGCGACGTCTCGCATCCAGTCCTGAGGCGATCTACCGGTCGATCCGGCGCCGCATCGCCCGGCTGCGCACCCACCGTGAGCAGACGCTGGCGGGCCCGTTCGTTCCCCCGTCCGAGACTTTGTCATTCGATCCAGAGGACTTCGACTCCGACGAGTTGGGAGCCGCCGAGCTGGAGCAGCTGGAGAGCGAGGTCCTGGACGCCGCTACCGCCGCGCGCACCGCAGCCGAGCTGGACGCCGAACTTGCGGTCCTGGCACGTCTGGAGGAGATCGCCCAGCAGGTGCGTGCCTCGGGTGAGGACCGCAAGTGGCAGGAGCTGCGTTCCCTCGTCCTCAAGGCCCGCGAGGATGGCCTGAGCGGTGCCCACCACACGCCGCGCAAGATCATCATCTTCACCGAGCACCGCGACACCCTCGACTACCTCGCAGGCCGCATTACCACCCTGCTGGGCGGCGATGGGGATGCCGTGCGCACGATCCACGGCGGCACCGCGCGACAGGCGCGTCGGGAGATCCGCACCAAGTTCACCAACGACCCGCGCTGCCACGTCCTGATCGCCACCGATGCAGCTGGCGAAGGACTGAACCTTCAGGCCGCGCATCTGATGGTCAACTACGACCTCCCCTGGAACCCCAACCGGATCGAGCAGCGCTTCGGGCGTATTCACCGCATCGGCCAGCGCGAGGTCTGCCGACTATGGAACCTCGTGGCCTCCCAGACCAGAGAAGGTCAGGTCTTCCAGCGCCTGCTGACCAAGATCGAGCAGCAGCGCCGTGCCTACGGCGGCAAGGTCTTCGACGTCCTGGGGGAGAACGCCTTCGCGGACGAGCCCCTCCGCGACCTGCTCATGCGAGCCATCCGCTACGGCGAGCAGCCCGAGGTCCGGGCCTACCTGGACCAGGTCATCGACAACTCTGTGGCCGACGGGCTGCAGGAGCTGATCAAGGAACGCGCACTGGCCACCCCGGACATCGGGCTGGAAGAGCTGGCCGAACTGCGTCGAAAGATGGACGAGGCCCGCGCCCGGCGTATGCAGCCCCACTTCGTGCAGGCATTCGTCATGGAGTCCCTGCGTGCTTTGGGCGGGCGGGCGTCCAAGAGGGAGAAGGACCGGTTCGAGCTGACCCAAGTGCCCGCTGCCCTGCGCGAAGGTCGGCGTACAGTCAGTCCGCGCTACGCACGCATCACCTTCGAGCCCTCGGCCGTGGTGATACCCGGCCGACAGGACGCCGAGCTCGTAGCGCCCGGTCATCCGCTGATGGACGCGATCATCGCCGAGATCCTGAACAGGTACGGCGACGCCCTGACCCGCGGAGCCACCTTCCTGGACCGGACCATCACCACCCCCCAGCTCGTGTTCGCCCTCCTGGAAGAGCTCTCGGACGGACGCGGCACCGCGATCAGTAAGAGGTTCGAGTACGTTTCCGTGCTGCCAGACGGAACCGCACAGCCGGCAGGCACCGCCCCGTACCTCGACCTGTCCCTGTCGGCAGGTCTGAACCTTGAGCAGCACACCGCGCTGGCCCTTGCCATCAACGCCGAGCTGTCCACGGCCTGGCTAGCCGAAGGCGTGGAGAAGATCGCCCAGACCTGGGCGATCCAGCACGGTCTCCCCGAGCATCGCGCCGACGTCGCCGCTCGCGTCGTCCCGGCCGTCGAGCGCACACGCAAACTTGTACGGCAGCGGCTGCTGGCGCAGATGAACTACTGGGACGGCGAGTCGATCAAGCTCGCCGAGGCGCAAGCGGCCGGCAAGAAGATCCGCATCTCGCCGGCAACCGCACGTGACCGCGCCCGATCGCTGGAGGCCCGGCTCGATCACCGTCAAGGCGAACTTGACCTCGAAACCCAGGTCAACGTGCACCCGCCACATATCATCAGCGCCGCGCTCGTCCTGCCCGCTACGGTCATCCCGGGAGCCGACGGCGAACAGCCGACACCTGGCAGCTTCGCTCTGGACACCACCGTCACCGAACGTCGGGCCGTCGACGCCGTACTGGCTGCCGAGCGTCGGCTCGGCCGAGAACCTGAGGAGATGGCGCACT
This sequence comes from Streptomyces sp. NPDC005181, assembly GCF_040608395.1. NCBI lineage: Bacteria > Bacillati > Actinomycetota > Actinomycetes > Kitasatosporales > Streptomycetaceae > Streptomyces > Streptomyces sp. NPDC005181. Next base: position 1,051 of record NZ_JBEXID010000058.1, on the reverse strand, counting down.
CCAATAAGGGCTTCGATATCCGTTCCCTCAAGCCTGACGGCCACCTGGTCTTCATCGAGGTCAAAGGGCGAGTGCTGGGCGCTGACAACTTCACCGTCACCACCAGCGAGGTTGGCTACGCCAAGAACGCCGAGCCCGAGTACCGGCTCGCCCTGGTCGCTGTCGACCCTGATACCCCTGACGGGTCGAACGACCGGGTCCGCTACGTGCTCAACCCCTTCGCTGACCTGGTCTTGGACAAGTACGTCGACGATCTTCGCCGGAAGTGGAAAGCCGAATGGGAGCGCGGTGTAGAACCACGCTGACGCAGAAGATCCACACGCTTTCATCAGTCGACGCCACCCGAGGCACCATTCGAGCGCCTCGGAATCTAAAGTGAACAGGTGAACACCGCAGTGCAGCCCGGAACGCCGTCAGGTTCTGTCCCTCGACGCAAGCTCATCGAGGTCTCCCTCCCGCTGGAGGACATCAACGCCGAGTCGGCCCGAGAGAAGTCGATCCGACACGGACATCCCTCCACGCTGCACCTGTGGTGGGCCCGCCGGCCCTTGGCGGCGGCGCGGGCGGTGCTGTTCTCCCAGCTCGTCGACGACCCGTCTTCGCATCCCGAGCTGTTCCCCACAGAGGAGGAACAGAAGAAGGAGCGCGAGCGCCTACACGGGATCATCCGACGGCTGGTGGTTTGGGAGAACAGCAACGACGAAGGCTTGTACCGCGAGGCGCGCGAGGAGATCCTCAAGAGTACGGGAGGGAACCCGCCAGCGATTCTGGACCCGTTCGCGGGCGGCGGCACGATCCCGTTGGAGGCGCAGCGCCTGGGCCTGGAGGCACATGCCAGTGACCTCAACCCGGTGCCAGTACTAATCAACAAGGCCCTCATCGAGATCCCGCCGAAGTTCGCGGGACAGCCGCCCGTCTTCCCGGGGGCTGCGGAGAGTCGGTTGGGGGCTTGGCCGCGGGCTACAGGTCTGGCGGAGGACGTGCACCGCTACGGCGCGTGGATGCGCGAACGGGCTCAGGAGCGTATCGGACACCTGTATCCCAAGGCGCA
>NZ_JBEXID010000057.1:0-44625 GCF_040608395.1 Streptomyces sp. NPDC005181 | reverse complement strand
TGCGCGGCCTGCTCCGTGCCGACAGAGGTGTTCCAGAAGCCGGGCAGCGTGGTTGCCGGTGGCGAGGATCCTGGTCCTGGGACGGGTGGGGTTCTGCGTGATCACCCGCACCGGAACCCCGGCCCGCTCCAGGTCCGCCACGGCCCGGTGGGCGGCGTTCGGCTCGGCGTGCAAGGTCGCGCTGGTGCGGCGCATCTGCCAGGAGCGGCGGCGGATCTCCGGATCGGCCATGTAGAAGTCGTACGTGACGAGCTTCTCGGCCTCGGGGTCCTTCCGCCAGAGGCCGTTCGGTCCGCGGTAGTCGGGGATGCCGGAGTCCGTGGAGACGCCGGCGCCGCTGAGGATCGCGACGAGAGTCATACGGCGAGCGTACGCAGCAACGGCCGTCGCCCGCGAGGCGTTTGTCCCACGCTGCCAGGGTCCGCCCAGGGCCGACGTCACCGTCGGTCCCGACGCGGAACTCGTGGTGGAACTGATCGTCCTCGCCGGCGTCGGCAGCCCCCAGGGTGCCGTCGTACGGTCGTACACGGCTGCATCGGGCGCGGCCACCGTACGGAAGCACGGGTTGCCGCGCGCGACGAGTCGCTGCGCGGGGTGGACGCCAAGCCGCAGGACCAGCAGGGCTGGGGGGTGACTCCACTGCCGGGGCCGGGACGGTCAGGGGGTGGCCGGCCTGCCGTCCTCCAGTTCCACCGCACCGGTTCCGGAATCAAGCACCTCGAGTGCCGCCCGCACCCGGTGCCCGAGCGAGCCGAGCAGATACCGGTCGAGCGCGTCGCGTTCCACCAGTCTCCAGGACAGGAGCTCCTCCTCCTGCAGCCGGATCGCCTTCAGCTGGACATCGTCCAGGACTCCACCGTCGTACAGATACGCGGCGATCGGTGGCCGCGCGGGGCTGCGGGCCCAGTCGATCGCGAGCAGCCGTCCCGGCTCCAGATCGAGTCCGATCTCCTCGGCCGTCTCACGGCGCGCGGCCCGGCGCGGGGTCTCGCCCTGGTCGGACTCGATCGTTCCGCCGGGCAGCGCCCAGCCGTCCCGGTAGTTCGGCTCGACGAGCAGGACCCGTCCTTCCCCGTCCTGGAAGACGGTTGCCGCGGCGGCCAGCACCTTGGGCAGTCCTGCGATGTACGTGGCGTAGTCAGTGGTCGTCACGTGCGCAGCGTAGTAGGGGCGCCGGGACGCCCACCGGAGCGCCGGTCCAGGGCCCGGACACCCATGGGCAGAGGGCAGGTGCTCCGGATAGGGTCGGGGCGGCGCGACTGCCTGTTCGAAAGCAAGGGATGCAAGGTGACGGACGGAGCAGTGATGGAGACCGCCCGCGTGCTGGTCGCGGCGGACAAGTTCAAGGGCTCGCTCACCGCGGTACAGGTCGCGGAGCGGGTGACGGCCGGGCTGCGGCGCGTCGTCCCCGGGGTGCAGGTCGAGACCCTGCCCGTGGCGGACGGCGGCGACGGCACGGTGGCGGCGGCGGTGGCCGCCGGCTTCGAGCGGCGCGAGGCGCGCGTGACCGGGCCGCGCGGGGAGACCCTGACCGCGGCGTACGCGCTGCGCGACACCACCGCGGTGGTGGAGATGGCCGAGGCCTCGGGCCTCCAGCACCTTCCCGAGGGCGTCTTCGCCCCGCTCACGGCCACCACGTACGGCTCCGGCGAGCTGCTTGCCGCGGCGCTGGACGCGGGCGCCCGGACCATTGTGTTCGGCGTCGGCGGCAGCGCGACGACGGACGGCGGCGCGGGCATGCTGGCCGCGCTCGGCGCCCGCTTCCTGGACGCGGACGGCAAGCCCGTCGGCCCCGGTGGCGGCGGCCTCGCGGAGCTGGCCGAGGTGGATCTGTCCGGTCTCGACCCGCGGCTGGCGGACGTGGACCTGATCCTGGCCAGCGACGTGGACAACCCGCTGACCGGTCCGAAGGGCGCCCCAGAGGTCTACGGGCGGCAGAAGGGCGCGAACGAGGACGACATCGCGACCCTCGACGCGGCGCTCGCCCACTACGCGTCCCTCCTGGGCCCGGACCACGCGCAGCTCCCCGGAGCGGGTGCGGCGGGCGGTATCGGCTACGGGGCGCTGGTCACTCTCGGCGCCCGGTTCCGCCCCGGCATCGAGGTGATGCTCGACGTGCTCGGCTTCGCGCCGGCGTTGGCCCGCGCCACCCTGGTGATCACGGGCGAGGGCTCCCTCGACGAGCAGACCCTGCACGGCAAGGCCCCGGCGGGAGTCGCGGCAGCGGCCCGCGCGGCGGGGCTGGAGGTGGTGGCCGTCTGCGGTCGCCTGGCACTGCCTCCGGAGGCGCTGGGCAGGGCCGGCATCCGGCGCGCATACGCCCTCACGGAGCTGGAGCCGGACCTGGCCGTCTGCATGGCACAGGCGGGCCCGCTGCTGGAGCGGGTGGCAGAGGGGATCGCCCGCGACTTCCTGTCGTGAGCTGAGCTGAGCGGGATTGAGCCGCGCGAGCCGGGACGGGCCGTGGCCGGCCCGGAACGCCTGACCGGTCGCCGGACGGGCCCGAACCCGTCCGGCGACCGGGCACGTCGTCAGCTGGTGTATGCCTTCAGTTCCGAGAGCTGGCCCGCGGGCCAGCCCGTGCTCGCTGTGCATGTCAGCCGCAGATAGCGGGCCGATGTGCCGGGCAGGGTGACCGTCGCCGTATTGCCGCCGGCCGGGTCGAAGACGTAGTCGGCCGACCCCTTGAGCGAGCTGTGCGAGGAGTTGTCGGCGCTGCCCGACACGCTCAGGGTCTGCGTGCGGGTCGCCCATGCCGCGGCCGGCGGCAGCTTCAGGACCAGGCGTTTCAGGGCCCTGGGAGCGCCCAGGTCCACAGTGATGGTCTGCGGGAAGGCGTGGTTGGTGCTCTCCCAGTAGCTGTTCGCATTGCCGTCCACGGCGTTGGCCGCACCATAGACGTCCGCGTGGCCCGACTCGGTGACCGGTCGGCCCAGGGCGACGTTGCCGGGATCGGTCGGAGGGTCGTGACCGGGCCAGCGGGGCCACCGGGTGCACTGCAGGGCCGTCGGGGCGCATCCTGGCTGTGTGACCTGGTACGGAGCTACCCGGCACAACCCGCTGGATGAGGGCGGGACGGTGCCCGGGACGGCGAACGGCGGCCGAGTGCCGGACGATCTGTCCCTGGTGCTCGCGCAGGCTGCAGTGAGCGCGGTCGAGTCCGCCGGCGGGTTCGCCGGCGGTGTATATCTGCGCTCCCGGGCCCCTGAGGTGCTGCGGCTCGCCGTGCTTGCGGGGCTGCCGGGCCCACTGTTCCGTCCCTGGTGGCGCATGCATGTGAACCGGCCCTACCCGGTCTGCGAGTCCTACCGCTCGCGCCGGTCGATCATGCTCCCCGATTCCGAGGAGGCCATGCGCCGGTTCCCGCAGCTGATGGCGGGCCTGCCGTTCGCGTTCGGCTCGCTGTTCGTGCCGATCGTCGGTGACCACGAGAAGTTCGGGGTCCTGGCGGTGCTGCGCCCGGCCACCCCCGGGCAGCCGGTCTCGCGGGCCCACCGCCACAGTCTTCAGCACGTCGCCCAACAGCTCGGCACCGACCTCGCGGAGCTGGCGGGCGAGGGCGCCCCGGTCGTGTGGGACGGCGAACCGGTACCCGTCCAGCTGCCCTCGGCTGTCGCGCCACCGGCCAGGATCGGACGCTTCGACTGGGACCTCGACACCGGCGCGGTCGATGCCGACGACGAGCTGTGCGCGATCCTCGCCACGGAGCCCGCGCAGTTCGCGGGCACCATCGACGCTCTGACGGCGCTGCTGGCCCCGGAGGACGTGTGCGGGCTGTGCGCCGTTGCCCGCCGGGCAGCGAGGTCGCCCGGTCCGGTAGTACGCCAGATGCGGCTGCGCGGCTCCGACGGCCGGACGAACCTCCTCGAACTCTCCAGCCGCCGGCCCCGGGCACCCGGTGACGGCACGGCCGGCCATCTCACCGGATTCCTCGTCGACCTCGGCGCCGGACCGATCGTCGCGGAGGCGGCCGACCGACTCCCGCGCGGCATCTTCTCGCTCGACCGGCTCGGGCGGATCACCTACGTCAACCACCTGGCGGAGGAACTGCTCGACCGGGCGCGCGCCGACCTGGTCGGACGCATCCTGTGGGAGGTCCTGCCGTGGTTCGGACACCCCGCGTACGACGACCACCACCGGGCCGCGCTGCTCTCCCACGACCCGGTGCACTTCCTCGCACGGCGCGCCGCCGACGACTGGCTGTCCGTGTCCCTGTACCCGGGCCAGGACGGCGTGACGGCCATGCTCACGCCCACGGAACCGGCCTACACTCCGGCGTCCGTCGTCACACCGGGCGTCGGGCTCGGCTCCCCGGCCGACCGGGCGTCCGCGCTGTACCGGCCGGTCGCCCTCGCCATCGCGCTGACGGAGGCCGTCACGGCACGTCAGGTCTCGGTGGTGGTCACGGAGGAACTGCTGCCCGCGTTCGGCGGCAGGCAACTGGCGATCTACCTGCTGAACGAACGGCACCTCTACCTGGCCTGGGAGACCGGCTTCCCGAAGGGTTTCCTGGACCGCTTCGACGGCGTCGCTCTCGACGCCCATCTGCCCGGCGTAGAGACGCTCACCACCGGCCGCCCGATCTTCTTCGAGTCCATGCAGGACCTGGCTGCCGCCTACCCCGGCATCCCCCTGGACGCCCACGTCGGCGCCCGCGCCTTCCTGCCGCTGATCGCCTCCGGACGGCCCGTCGGTTCCTGCATCCTCGGCTTCGACCACCCGCGCGGCTTCACCCCTGAGGAACGCACGGTCCTCACCGCGCTCGCCGGACTCATCGCCCAGTCCCTCCAGCGGGCCCAGCGATACGACACGGAATCCGCCCTGGCCCGTGGCCTGCAGAACGCCCTGCTGCCGCACCGGCTGCCCGTACTCGAACACGTCGACACCGCCGGGCGGTATCTCGCCGGTACCCAGGGCATGGACGTCGGAGGCGACTGGTACGACGTCATCGAGACGGAGCGCGGCCTGGCCCTGGTCATCGGGGACGTCCAGGGGCACGGAGCCGCCGCGGCCGCGACGATGGGTCAACTACGCAGCGCCGTAAGGGCCTTCGCCCTCAGTGGACACGATCCGCAGGAGGTGGTGAGTGGCACCAACCGGTTGCTCATCGACCTCGACCCCGGCCAGATCGCCAGCTGCTGCTACATCGTCCTCGACCCCGTCACCGGCCGGACCCAGGCAGTCCGGGCCGGGCACCCGCAGCCCCTGCTGCGCCGTCCCGACCACACGACCGAGGTCCTGGACCTGCCCGGCGGCATCGTGCTCGGTGTCGCCCCCGGTGCGTCCTACCCGGTCAGCGACCTGCTCCTGGACCCCGGCGCGATTCTGGCGCTGTTCACCGACGGACTGATCGAGCACGCAGGGGCCGACATCGATCTGGGCATCGAGCGGCTGCGCTCCACGATCGAGCGAGCCGACCTGCCGTCCCTCGCGGACATGGCGGACCTGGTGATCCGGGAGGCGAAGCATGAGGCCGACCGGCCCGACGACATCGCGCTCCTGCTCGCCGCCCGCTGGGACTCCGCGTAGCAGCCGCCGACACGGGCGCAGGTGCTGGGCACGCACGAGGGCCCAGGCGGTCACCGCCGCTGCGGGCCGTATCGACGGCCATGAACGTGCAGAGCGACGCACAGCACGGCCAGGACCCGGAACCCGATCGCGGTGGTGGCTGCTCGGCACGGCACCCAGGCGGCGCGGCGCTGCTGCAGCACGCCCGCCCCCTGGGCGGTGATCCGGAAGCCGCCCGGTCGGGGCTCGCCGCCCACCCGCGGGACGTGATGCGCCGGCCACCTGGAGAAGCGGCCTGCGCGTCGCGTCCGGTCAGGTCTGCTGCTCGCTGATGTTGACAAGCCAGGTGATGCCGAAGCGGTCCGTGCACATGCCGAAGACATCGCCCCACATCTGCTTGTCCAGCGGGACCGAGACCGTGCCGCCTGCGGAGAGCTTGTCCCAGTAGCCGCGCAGTTCTCCGGCATCATCCCCGCTCAGGCTCACGGAGATGTTGTTCCCGGGCTTGTGCTCCATTCCCGGCGGGGTGTCGGCGCCCATGAGCGTGAAGCCGCTGTCGGTCTCGAGCATGCTGTGCATGATCTTGTCGGCGACGTCTCCGGCCTCCTTCTCGCCGAAGGCACCGAACGTGTTCATTGTCAGGGTGCCGCCGAAGATCTCCTTGTAGAACTCCATGGCTTGCCGGGCGTCGCCGTTGAAGCTGATGTACGGGTTGAGTCGAGAGGACACGAGATCATCCTTTCGGGATGAGACGTCGGTTCTGGCAGATTAGGCGGTGTGCCGCCGGTGACGGGGGCGACTCCCCGGCCGTCGGACGTCGGCCTGTGCTGCCGCAACGGGTCGGCGGCCGGCCCCGGCCTGACGCCGCCCACACGTGCACCGGAGGGCGGCTGCAGCGGAGACGCGCTCCCGCGACATGCACGAGGGCCCGGGTGCTGGGGAGCACCCGGGCCCTCGTGCATGTTGTTACGACGTGTTCTGTACCGCTAGGGCAGCTGAGCCGCCCGTGCCTCGCGCCGGTTGTCGCGGAAGGTGTTCACCCGCCGCGCCGTGGCGAAGAGCGGGATGACCGCTCCCAGGACCACCTGCAGCGCGCAGCCGGTCTGCAGGAGCAGCTGACCGCCGGGGGCGTCGAACGCCCAGGCGGCGAGCAGCCCCATCGCGCCGACGATCCAGCTGAGCATCGCCACAGCGAGGACACCCCGCGGCTTCGGGTACTCGACCCGGCTGACCATCAGCCACGCCACTCCCACGATCGCGAGCAGCGTCGGTACGAAGGGCAGCTCCAGAAGCACGATCGAGACGACCGTGAGCGCTCCGAAGGGGCTCGGCATGCCCTGGAACATGCCGTCCTTCATGGTCACGCAGGAGAATCTCGCCAGCCTCAGCACCACGGCCAGCAGCACGACGATCGCCGCGAGCGCCGACACCCGCTGGTGTGCGTCGTCCGCGACCATGCCGTACACGAGCACGAAGTACGCCGGGGCGAGGCCGAAGCTGATCAGGTCCGAGAGGTTGTCCAGTTCCGCGCCCATCGGCGAGCTGCGGAGCTTGCGCGCCACCAGCCCGTCGAAGAGGTCGAAGACCGCGGCGAGGAGCATCAGGATCACGGCGGTGGCCGCGGAGTGCCTGGCCATGCCGCTCTCGTCGCTGCCCGTGAGGTGCGGGATGAGGATCCCCGTGGTGGTGAAGTACACCGCCATGAAACCGCACGTGGCGTTACCGAGAGTAAGGGTGTCCGCTATCGACAGCCGCAGAGAGAGCGGCATGTCCTCGGCGTCGTCCTCGCAGTCGCCCTCCGGCACCCAGCCGGCCTGTGTGTCGGGATCAATCACGGTCAATTCGAGTCACCCCCGCGGTGGTGGCCTGGCCGACCTCGACCGCGACATCGATACCTTCCGGAAGGTAGATGTCGACCCGGGAGCCGAAGCGGATCAGGCCGATGCGCTCGCCCTGCTCCACCTTCGTGCCCTGCGGGAGGTACGGGACGATGCGACGGGCAACCGCACCCGCGATCTGCACCATCTCGATGTCGCCGAGCTCGGTGTCGAAGTGCCAGACAACGCGCTCGTTGTTCTCGCTCTCCTTGTTGAACGCCGGGACGAACCCACCCGGGATGTGCTCGACCGAGGTCACCGTGCCGGCCAGGGGCGCGCGGTTGACGTGGACATTCAGCGGGCTCATGAAGATCGCGACGCGGGTGCGTCCGTCCTTCCACGGCATGATGCTCTGCACCACACCGTCGGCCGGAGAGATGATTCGGCCCTGGGTGATCTCGCGCTCGGGGTCGCGGAAGAACCACAGCATGCCCGCCGCGAGGGCGGTGGTGGGCACGGCCACGGCGGCCCAGCGTCCGGACTTGCGGGCCCGGACGAGGCTGAGTGCCGCGGTGGCGACGGTCGGGAGGAGCCACGGCGAAGCTCCGCGCGCAAGGCGGACCCCGCCGCGTGGTGCAGAGGTTTGGCTGTCGGGCATGGATGACCTTCGTAGCGGATGATGCCGCGCTGGCAACGGGGGACGGCGGCTTTTCCGGCGATGCTATCGGTTGCTGGCCGCAACTGGGCAAGCCAGCAGCCGAGTCGGACGGCTGGAAGGCACCGGCTGAGGATGACAGGGTGTGATCTTCTTCGCGGCTAAATCACCTCGAAGGGGACAATCACCCCTGGAACCGGTACTCCTCGAGGAGTCGGCGCCCGATGATCATTTTCTGGATCTCGGCGGTACCTTCACCGATCAGCAGCATCGGAGCTTCCCGGTAGAGGCGCTCGATCTCGTACTCCTTGGAGAAGCCGTAACCGCCGTGGATACGGAAGGCGTCCTCGACGACTTCCTTGCAGTATTCGGAGGCGAGGTACTTCGCCATCCCTGCCTCCAGGTCGTTTCGTTCCCCGGAGTCCTTTTTGCGCGCTGCATTCACCATCATCGCATGGGCCGCTTCGACCTTGGTGGCCATTTCGGCCAGCTTGAACTGGATGGCCTGGTGCTGAGCGATCGGCTTTCCGAAGGTGTGGCGCTGCTGGGCGTAGGAAACGCCCAGCTCGAATGCACGTTGCGCGACACCGCAACCACGCGCGGCCACATTCACCCGGCCGACCTCGACACCGTCCATCATTTGGTAAAACCCTCGGCCGGTGGTGCCGCCGAGTACGCGATTGGCCGGAATGCGTAGTCCGTCCATGATGAGTTCCGTCGTGTCGACGCCCTTGTAACCCATCTTGTCGATCTTCCCGGGGATGGTGAGCCCCGGGAGGACCTCGCCGAAGCCCGGCTCCTTCTCCACCAGGAAGGTCGTCATCGACTTGTGCGGGGCCGTCCCTTCGGGGTGGCCTTCGTCACTTCGGCACAGCACGGCGACGAGTGAGGACGTGCCGCCGTTCGTCAGCCACATCTTCTGGCCGTTCAGGACGTACTCGTCGCCGTCCCTCACGCCCTTGGAGGTGATGGCCGAGACATCGGAGCCCAGCGCCGGCTCGGACATCGAGAACGCGCCCCGGACCTCGCCCAGCGCCATCCGCGGCAGGAACGTGTCCTTCTGCTCCTGGGTGCCGTGCTGCTTGAGCATGTACGCCACGATGAAGTGCGTGTTGATGATTCCCGACACGCTCATCCAGCCGCGGGCGATTTCCTCCACGCAGAGCGCGTATGTGAGAAGCGACTCACCCAGACCCCCGTACTCCTCGGGGATCATCAGCCCGAACAGGCCCAGTTCCTTGAGCCCCTCGACGATCTCCGTCGGGTACTCGTCGCGGTGCTCCAGCTGGGTCGCGACCGGAATGATCTCCTTGTCGACGAAATCCCGGACCGTGGAGAGGATTTCCTGCTGAATGTCGTTCAGGCCGGCAGTCTGGGCGAGTCGCGTCATGGCTACTTCTCCACGTTCTTCTGCGAAGGCTGGTTCAGCTCCGGGCGGCCGGGCTGCTCGCCGCCGCGCTGCTTGATGTACGTCTCGGTGGGGACCATCACCTTGCGGCGGAACACACAGACGAGCGTCCCGTCCTGCTTGTACCCCTTGGTCTCCACGTAGACGATTCCGCGGTCACTCTTGGACTTTGACGGAGTCTTGTCGAGAACGGTCGTCTCGCCGTAGATCGTGTCGCCGTGGAAGGTCGGCGCGACATGCTTCAGCGACTCGACCTCCAGGTTGGCGATCGCCTTTCCGGAGACGTCGGGGACGGACATGCCGAGCAGCAACGAGTAGATGTAGTTGCCCACTACAACGTTCTTGCCGAAATCGGTCGTCTTCTCCGCGTAGTTGCTGTCCATGTGTAGCGGGTGATGATTCATGGTGAGCAGACAGAAAAGGTGGTCGTCGTACTCCGTGACCGTCTTTCCGGGCCAGTGCTTGTACACCGCACCGACCTCGAACTCCTCATAGGTGCGTCCGAACTGCATGATCAGGCCTCCGGCGCTTCGAACTTGGAGGTGCGCTGCATACCGGCCGCGCGGCCCTTGCCTGCGATGACCAGGGCCATCTTCCGGCTGGCCTCGTCGATCATCTCGTCGCCGAGCATTGCCGAACCCTTCTTGCCGCCCTCCTCCGAGGTGCACCACTCGTACGCGTCGAGGATCAGCTCGGCGTGGTCGTAGTCCTCCTGCGACGGCGAGAACACCTCGTTGGCCGCGTCGACCTGACCGGGGTGCAGCACCCACTTGCCGTCGAAGCCCAGCGCCGCCGCACGGCCCGCGACCTCGCGGTACGCGTCCACGTCACGGATCTGGAGGAAGGGGCCGTCGATCGCCTGGAGGTCGTGCGTACGGGCGGCCATCAGGATGCGCATGAGGATGTAGTGGTACGCGTCCGCGCCGTAGCCGGGCGGCTGCTGACCGACGACCAGGGTCTTCATGTTGATCGACGCCATGAAGTCGGCCGGGCCGAAGATCAGCGTCTCCAGACGCGGCGAGGCGGCGGCGATGTCGTCGATGTTCACCAGGCCCTTGGCGTTCTCGATCTGCGCCTCGATGCCGATCTTCCCGACCTCGAAGCCCATCGTCTTCTCGATCTGGGTGAGCAGCAGATCGAGGGCGACGACCTGCTGGGCGTCCTGGACCTTCGGCAGCATGATGCAGTCGAGGTTCTGGCCGGCGCCCTCGACCACCGTGATCACATCGCGGTACGTCCAGTGCGTCGTCCAGTCGTTGACGCGCACGACCCGGGTCTTGCCCGTCCAGTCGCCGTTGTTCAGCGCGTCGACGATGTGGTGCCGGGCGCCTTCCTTGGCGAGCGGGGCGCAGGCGTCCTCGAGGTCCAGGAAGACCTGGTCGGCCGGGAGGCCCTGGGCCTTCTCCAGGAACCGCGGGTTCGAGCCCGGCACAGCCAGGCAGGAGCGGCGCGGACGCAGAGGGTTCACGGGCTGGGTCATGCGGGGACCTCCAGAGGGTCGAGCTTGTTCGCTTTCCGGATCTCGTCGACGATACGGCCGATGATCTCCGTGATGCCGAAGTCCTTCGGGGTGAATACGGCGGCGACGCCCGCCCCGATCAGTGCGGTGGCGTCGGCGGGCGGAATGATCCCGCCCGCGATGACCGGTATGTCGTTGGCGCCGGCCCCGCGCAGCCGGTTCAGTACATCCGGCACCAGCTCGGCGTGCGAGCCGGACAGGATCGACAGACCGACGCAGTGCACGTCCTCGGCGAGCGCGGCCGAGACGATCTGTTCGGGGGTCAGCCTGATCCCCTGGTAGACGACCTCGAACCCGGCGTCACGGGCCCGTACGGCGATCTGCTCGGCGCCGTTGGAGTGCCCGTCCAGACCCGGCTTGCCGACCAGCAGCCGCAGCCGTCCGGTACCGAGGTCGCCGGCGGTGCGGGTGACCTTCTCGCGGACCAGGGCGAGCGGCGTGCCCGCCTCCGCGGTCACCGCGACCGGTGCGGACGAGACGCCTGTCGGGGCCCGGAACTCGCCGAACACATCGCGCAGCGCCCACGACCACTCGCCGGTGGTGACACCCGCCCGGGCGCACTCCACGGTCGCTTCCATCATGTTGTCGGTGCCGGCTGCGGCCTTCTTCAGAGCCGCCAGCGCCTCGGAGGCACGGGCCTCGTCACGGTTGTCGCGCCACTCGTGGAGCGCCGCGACCACCCTGGCCTCGTTGGCGGGGTCGACCGTCATGATCGCGCCGTCGAGGTCCGCGGTGAGCGGGTTCGGCTCGGTCGTCTCGTAGATGTTGACGCCGACGATCTTCTCCTCGCCGCCCTCGATCCGGGCCCGCCGCCGTGCGTGCGAGGAGACCAGTTCCGACTTCAGGTAGCCGGACTCGACGGCGGCCATCGCGCCGCCCATCTGCTGGATCCGGTCGATCTCCGCGAGCGACTCGGTGACCAGGGCGTCCACCTTGGCCTCGATCACATGCGAACCCGCGAAGATGTCCTCGTACTCCAGTAGATCGCTCTCGTGTGCGAGGACCTGCTGGATCCGGAGCGACCACTGCTGGTCCCAGGGCCGGGGGAGTCCCAGCGCCTCGTTCCAGGCGGGCAGCTGGACGGCCCGGGCGCGGGCGTCCTTGGAGAGGGTGACGGCCAGCATCTCCAGGACGATGCGCTGGACGTTGTTCTCCGGCTGCGCCTCGGTCAGCCCGAGGGAGTTGACCTGGACGCCGTAGCGGAAGCGGCGCTGCTTGGCGTCGGTGATGCCGTACCGCTCGCGGGTGACCTGGTCCCAGATGCGCCCGAAGGCGCGCATCTTGCACATCTCCTCGATGAAGCGGACGCCCGCGTTCACGAAGAAGGAGATACGGGCGACGACATCGCCGAATTTCTCCTCGGGGACCTGTCCGGAGTCACGGACCGCGTCGAGCACGGCGATCGCCGTCGACATGGCGTACGCGATCTCCTGGACCGGGGTGGCGCCCGCCTCCTGCAGGTGGTAACTGCAGATGTTGATCGGGTTCCACTTCGGGATGCGGTTGACCGTGTACGTGATCATGTCGGTGGTCAGCCGCAGCGAGGGACCGGGCGGAAAGACATGCGTCCCGCGCGAGAGGTACTCCTTGACGATGTCGTTCTGTGTTGTTCCCTGGAGCTTCGTGGCGTCGGCGCCCTGCTCCTCGGCGACCACCTGATAGAGCGCCAGCAGCCACATCGCGGTGGCGTTGATCGTCATCGAGGTGTTCATCTGTTCCAGCGGGATGTCCTGGAACAGCCGCCGCATGTCACCGAGGTGCGAGACGGGCACACCGACCCGGCCGACCTCGCCGCGGGCGAGGATGTGGTCGGGGTCGTAACCCGTCTGGGTCGGCAGGTCGAAGGCGACCGACAGACCCGTCTGGCCCTTGGCGAGGTTGCGCCGGTAGAGCTCGTTGGACGCCTCGGCGGTCGAGTGGCCGGCGTACGTCCGCATGAGCCACGGGCGGTCCTTCTGACGCCCACTCATGTCAGACGTCCCGGAAACGGTTGATGGCGTCGATGTGCTGCTCGCGCAGCTCCTCGTTGCGCACACCCAGACCCTCGCGGGGGGCCAGTGCGAGCACGCCGACCTTGCCCTGATGGAGGTTGCGGTGCACGTCGTACGCGGCCTGGCCGGTCTCCTCCAGGGAGTAGACCTTCGACAGCGTCGGGTGGATCTTGCCCTTGGCGACCAGCCGGTTGGCCTCCCACGCCTCGCGGTAGTTGGCGAAGTGCGAGCCCACGATCTTCTTCAGCGACATCCACAGGTAGCGGTTGTCGTACTCGTGGTTGTAGCCCGACGTGGAGGCGCAGGTGACGATCGTGCCGCCCTTGCGGGTCACGTACACCGAGGCGCCGAACGTCTCGCGGCCCGGGTGCTCGAAGACGATGTCCACGTCCTCGCCGCCGGTCAGCTCACGGATGCGCTTGCCGAACCGCTTCCACTCGCGCGGGTCCTGGTTGTGCTCGTCCTTCCAGAACTTGTAGCCCTCGGCGTTGCGGTCGATGATCGCCTCTGCGCCCATCTTCCGGCAGATGTCCGCCTTCTGCTCGCTGGAGACGATGCAGATCGGGTTGGCACCACCGGCCAGTGCGAACTGCGTGGCGTACGAACCGAGTCCGCCGCTGGCGCCCCAGATCAGCACATTGTCGCCCTGCTTCATGCCGGCGCCGTTGCGCGAGACGAGCTGGCGGTACGCGGTGGAGTTGACCAGGCCCGGGGCGGCGGCCTCCTCCCAGCTGAGGTGCTGCGGCTTCGGCATCAGCTGGTTGGACTTGACGAGCGCGATCTCGGCGAGGCCGCCGAAGTTGGTCTCGAAGCCCCAGATCCGCTGCTCGGGGTCGAGCATCGTGTCGTTGTGGCCGTCCGAGGACTCCAGTTCGACAGAGAGGCAGTGCGCGACGACCTCGTCGCCGGGGTGCCAGGCGTTGACGCCGGGGCCGGTGCGCAGGACGACGCCCGCCAGGTCGGAGCCGATGACGTGGTACGGCAGGTCGTGGCGCTTGGTGAGCTCGCTGAGCCTTCCGTAGCGCTCCAGGAAGCCGAAGGTGGACATCGGCTCGAAGATCGAGGTCCAGACCGAGTTGTAATTCACCGAGCTGGCCATGACGGCGACCAGTGCTTCACCGGGCCCGAGCTCGGGCACCGGGACGTCGTCGATGTGCAGCGACTTGCGGGGGTCCTTGTCGCGGGACGAGAGCCCGGCGAACATCTCCGTCTCGTCCTTGTGCACGGTCACCGCGCGGTACGACTCAGGGATGGACAGGGCTGCGAAATCCGCGGCCGTACTGTCCTGCGATTGGATCGCGTCCAGGATTTCCTTCACGGTGTGCCTCCGGGATGGGGTCTCCCCTGCTCGGGCGGAGCCGAGAGCTCGGGGGAATGCGTCGAGGGAACGCTTGAGGCTCCCTGCCAACGGGGTGCGGTGCGATGTGGAGGTGCTGCCGTCGGTTCGGCTGGTAAGGCTTCGGCTTGCTCTGGTGGAGCAGAAGGGTTTGCCTGTGACGCAGGCGTCCGGGCGCGCAGGCACATGGCTTGCGGGGACAGCCGGCGTACGAGAGGTCTCTGCACGCCGGCCGCCCGGACAACTTCAACGTATGGCACTCCGTGACACCTGGCAAGGCACTCGGTGCCAACAATTTCTCTCACTTGTCATCCGGTCGGCACGCATGAGCAACCTGAGAGGTGGTTCGCGCTGTTCTGTCCTGCTCGGTGCGGTCAGATCGTGCGCCGGTACACCTGCGGCGTGGTGGTGCTCAGGGCGGTGAAACCGAGCCGCTGGAGGATCGGACGGCTCTGATCGGTCGCGTCGACCTGCAGATAGGTGTAACCGCGCTCGGCGGCGATCGCGGCACGGAAGGCCACCAGCGCCCGGTAGATCCCCTTCCCGCGCCACGGCTCGACCGTTCCGCCGCCCCAGAGGCCCGCGAAGCCGGTGCCGGGGTACAGCTCCATACGGGCCGAGCTCACCGGCTCGTCGCCCGCCATGGCCAGCACCCCGACGAAGCTGTCCGGGGCCTCGGTCAGCCGGGCCAGCACCTGATGTCGCAGCCCCGACCAGTCCGAGCCGAACGCCTGTTCGTGGGCCCGGGCCATCAGCTCCACATCGGCCGCATCGGTCACCGTGCGCAGCCGGACGCCCTCGGGGAGCTCCACTGCAGTCGGGAGGTCCGCGACCGGGGCGACCAGCAGGGTCTCCGGCTCCTCCGCGACGAAGCCGGCGGCCCGCAGCCGCTCACCCAGGTCCGCCGGCCGGTCGTGCGCGTACAGCTTCCACTCGAACGTGTCGAGGCCGAGCGCGGCGAATCGCTCCACCTGCGCCGCGATCGCCGCATCCGCCCGGACGGTGTCCAGATCCGGCGCCGACCAGACGACGCCGTTCCAGTCGTCGGCCGCGCCGACCTGACGTACGACATCGGCGGTGCGCTCGACGCGGACGCCGGGGCCGTCGGGGCGGGCGTGCTCGCGCAGCTCACGGTCGAAGAGGGACAGCAGGGCGTCGTGATCAGGAGTCATGCGCCCACCACAACACCGGCGGGTCCGGACGGCAACCAGGTTTCGGCGCCCGGGCACGCGAGCGCCGGACGGGCTCGGCAGCGAGCCCGTCCGGCGTGCGGAGCCGACGGAGCGGTTCGGCCAACAGGCCCCCGCTCAGCGGTCCTTGAGTGCCTGCTGGATCGTACGCATCACTTCGTCGAGCGGTGCGTCGGTGCGCGCCACGGCGACCAGCACCTCGCCCTCCGTGCTCACCGAAGCGGCGGTCGGCGGGGACGCGGGCTCGGTCCCGGCGATCCGGCCCGCGCCGATCCCGGTCCCGAACGTGTCCCGGACGATCGCGAACGCGTGGTCGAGCTGGGCCTCCACATCGCCCTGGCCGCCCGCCCGCAGCCAGCGGCGCAGCACATGGTTGTGCGCGGTGACGACGGCGGACGCCGCGACCTCCGCCAGCAGCGGATCGTCATTGCCGACCTGGTGGTCGCGCTCGTCGAAATGGCCCAGCAGATAGCGCGTGAACAGCCGCTCGTAGCGGGCCACCGAGGCGATCTCCGCCTCCCGCAGGGTGGGCACCTCACGGGTGAGCTTGTAGCGGGCCACGGAGACCGCGGGCTTCGCCGCGTACATCTTCATGACTTCCTTGATGCCGCGGCAGACGGTGTCGAGCGGGTGCTCGTGTGCGGGGGCGGCATTGAGGACGGCCTCGGCCCGGACGAGGGTGTCGTCGTGGTCCGGGAAGATCGCTTCTTCCTTGGAGCGGAAGTGCCGGAAGAAGGTCCGCCGGGCGACTCCCGCGGCGCCCGCGATCTCGTCGACCGTCGTCGCCTCGTACCCCTTCGTGGCGAAGAGCTCCATCGCCGCGGCGGCCAGTTCTCGGCGCATCTTGAGCCGTTGGGCGGCGGCGCGCGTGCCTGCGGCACTCTCCGGGGCGTCGGGTGCGGCGGAGACACGGGAGGGCCTGGCGGGGTGGGACATGGTGTGAACGTACTGCATCGGCGCAGGAGAGCGCGCCTGCGGGGGCGGTCCGCCGGGGGACACCTCCCACGCCGGAGGCGGTGGCGGCGGATCGAGCAGCCCTCCCCAGCCGGCTCCCGGACCGGGAACCGGCGGGGAGTCTCCGGCCGGGCGGCCCCGCCCGGCCGGAGACCCGCCCGGCCGGGCAGGAACCTGCCGACCCTCAGCGCCGGGCATATTCGCGGAAGCCGCGCCCCGTCTTGCGGCCGAGGCAGCCGGCGGCCACCAGATGCTCCAGCAGCGGCGCCGGGGCCAGGCCCGGGTCGCGGAATTCGCTGTGCAGCACCTTCTCGATGGCGAGCGAGACATCGAGCCCGACGACGTCGAGGAGCTCGAACGGGCCCATCGGGTAACCGCCGCCCAGCTTCATCGCGGCGTCGATGTCGTCGAGGCTCGCGTAGTGCTCCCCGACCATCTTGATCGCGTTGTTGAGGTACGGGAACAGCAGCGCGTTGACGATGAAACCGGCCCGGTCCCCGCAGTCCACCGGGTGCTTGCGGATCTTCCCGCACACCTCGCGGACGGTGGCGTGGACGTCGTCGGCGGTGAGCACCGTCCGGACCACCTCGACCAGCTTCATCGCGGGCGCCGGGTTGAAGAAGTGCATCCCGATGACGTCCTGCGGGCGCGAGGTGGCCCGTGCGCACGCCACGACCGGCAGCGACGACGTGGTGGTGGCGAGCACCGCACCCGGCTTGCAGACCTTGTCCAGCGTGGCGAACAGCTGCTGCTTGACCGCCAGGTCCTCGGCGACCGCCTCGACCGCGAGATCGACGTCGTCGAACGAGTCCAGCGAACCCGCCGCGGTGATGCGGGCGAGGCTCTCGTCCCGCGCCTCGGCCGTCAGCCGCCCCTTGGTGACGGAGCGCTCGAGCGACTTGGCGATCCGGTTCTTCGCCGTGTCCGCCTTCTCCTGGCTGCGCGCGGCGAGCACCACGTCGTAACCGGCCTTCGCGAAGACCTCCGCGATGCCCGAGGCCATCGTCCCGGACCCGGCGACACCCACCGACCGCACGGTGCGCCCGGCCGCCGCTCCGGTGCTCTCCTGCGGCGTCTTCGCGTCCGGGACCACGGTCTGGCTGCCCTGCGCGTCGTACGTGTAGAAGCCGCGGCCCGACTTGCGGCCGGTCAGCCCGGCCTCGCTGAGCTGCTTGAGGATCGGCGACGGGGCGTGCAGCCGGTCTTGCGACGCGGAGTACATCGCCTCCAGGACGGTACGGGCGGTGTCGACCCCGATCAGGTCGAGCAGGGCGAGCGGGCCCATCGGCAGACCGCAGCCCAGCTTCATGGCCGCGTCGATGTCCTCACGGGTGGCGTAGTTCGCCTCGTACATCGCGGCGGCCTGGTTGAGGTAGCCGAACAGCAGCCCGTCGGCGACGAACCCAGGCCGGTCGCCGACGGCGACCGGCTCCTTGCCCAGCTCACGGGCGAGGTGGGTGACCGCCTCGACGGTCGGCGGCGCGGTCAGCACCGAGGAGACCACCTCGACCAGCTTCATCGCGGGCGCCGGGTTGAAGAAGTGCAGACCGATCACGCGCTCGGGGTGCTGCGACTCGGCGGCCAGCCGGGTCACCGACAGGGCGTTGGTGCCGGTCGCCAGGATCGCGGTGGGGGAGGTGATCGCGTCGAGCTCCCGGAAGAGCTGCTGCTTGATGTCGTACGACTCGGGCACGACCTCGATGACGAGCTGCGCGTCCGCGGCGGCCTGGAGATCGGAGAACGTACGGAACCGGGCGAGGACGTCGTGCCGCTCGCCCTCGGTGATCCGCCCCTTCTGCACGGCGCGGGCGGTGGAGGCTTCCAGGGCGGCGACGGCCTGACGGGCGGCCGCCTCGCTGATGTCGATACCGATGACCTCGCGGCCGGCCCGGGCGAGGACCTCGGCGATGCCGGTGCCCATGGTGCCGAGACCGACGACGGCAATGGTGGAGAGCGGGGTGTCCATCACGGGACTCCAGAGAATGAGTGACGACTGTGTGGGCGCACGGCGCGCATGGATCTGGTGGGGCCGAAAGCCCGACCGGCGCATGGTGTGCGAGGCTTGCATGTCGTGGTGCTCAGGGCCGGAGGTGTACCGAACACGCCCGGACCGGGATGGGGGCGACGGACTCTGTCCCGGAGTCACGTCTCGCAAAGCTGCCGAACCGACAAGCACTCCGGGTGGCTGCGTCACCAGGCCACTGGAGTCGGCGGGGAGTGTGTCCCGCTCATATGAGGTTAACCGGCGAGTAACGAGCGCGCCAGTCCCGGGTTGCTGTGTGCCGGCTCACACCCGCCATGTCCGCCGATACGCTGACGGTCATGGACGAGGAGTTCCGGTCGCTGGCCGACCGGCTGGGGGACGAGACGGGGGAGTCGGCGGCATACCGCAGACTGCTCGCCACCGAGGACGACGAGGAGCTGGCCCGGGTCCTCGTCGAACGCGAACGCCCGCTCTGGGCGCGCGAGATTGCCGCGTTCCGGCTCGGCTGCGGCGGCGACAGACGGGCCTTCGAGGCGCTGGTCCTGCTGCTCAACCACCGCGACCCGGAGCGCTGCGTCTCCGCCGCCCACGCCCTGGTGCGCCTCGGCGACCCGCGCACGCCCCGGGCCGCCGCCGCCCTCGCGACCAACACCCTGCGCACCGCCTACGCCCTGCACCCGGTACGGCTGCTCACCGCCTTGCGGGCCCCCGAGTCCGTCCCGGCGCTGATCAGCACCCTGAAACGGCTGCTGACACCGGACGAGCCGCACTGGAGGGTCGCGCTGGCCTGCGTGGAGGGCCTGGGGCAGCTCGGCGACGCGCAGGCCCGCCCGGTCCTGGAGGCGGCGCTGCCGCACCCGAGGCTCGGCGGCGCGGCCGAGGAGGCGATCAGCCGGCTGCCGGCGGACTGAGGGGACGTACGTAACGCACCTCGGGCACGAGCACACCACCGACCTGGAAGGGTTCCTCGGCGCCGTCCGGCGCGAAGCCCGCACGCTCGTAGAAGCGGCGGGCCGGTGCGTTCTCCTTGAGGACCCAGAGCGCCAGGTCGGGGAACCCGTCCGCGGCGGAGCGCGCCAGGATCTCCGCCATCAGGGCGCGGCCCACCCCGGTACCGCGCTGTTCGGGGAGCACATAGATGGCGTACAGCTCGGCGCGGGCGAGCCGCCTGCCGTCCGCGCGGTACGGGCCGTAACAGGCCCAGCCGATCACACCCGTCCCCGGCCGCTCGGCCACCACATTGACGACCGTGTTGCGTTCGGCGAAGAAGCCGCGCCGCCGTTGCGCGTCCTCGGCGATGTCCATCGCGTCCAGATACGCCTGCGGGATCAGCCCGGCGTACGCGGCCTGCCAGCCGCGCACCCGGACCGTCGCGACGGCCTCGCAGTCGTCGACGGTCATGGACCGGACGAGCAGGTCGGGGGCGTACGCGGAGCTGGGCCGTGTCGTCATACGGACCATGGTCGCGTACGCCCCCGAGAGCGTGCGATCGGGTCTCGGGGCCCGCAGCCCCTTCCCGTCAGCCGCGGAAGCCGAGCAGCCCGTGCAACGCGCCGCCTCCGGCATCCGTCGGCGCGGGCCGCAGCGACTTCCTCGACGCCTCGGCGGCCAGCGGCTCCGGATCGGGCGACTTCGGGCAGACCGCGTCCGCGTCGGAGCTGCTGCCGTCACCGCGCGGGACGGTGCCCTTGTCGAGATAGTCCGCCAAATACCCGTCCAGACAGGTATTGCCGCTCAGGGTGATGCCGTGGTTGCCGCCGCCCTGTTCGACGACCAGGCTGGAGCCGTGGAGCCGCCGGTGCAGGGTGACCCCGCCCTCGTACGGTGTGGCCGCGTCCTCCGTGGCCTGGAAGAGCAGCACCGGCGGGAGCGCGTTGTTGGAGACCCGTACCGGGTTGAGCGGCTCCACCGGCCAGGACGCGCACGGCGCGTTGTACCAGGCGTTGTTCCAGGCGAAGAAGGGCGCCTTGTCGTGCACCTTCCAGGTGTCGTTGCGCCAGGTGTTCCAGTCGAGCGTCCACTCGGCATCGCGGCACTGCACGGCGGAGTAGACCGAGTAGCCGTTGTCGCCCTTGGCGTCGACGGCGCCGAACTTCTCGTACGCGCGGACCAGTGCGTCCTGGTCCTTGTCGTTCACGTACGAGGCGAACGCGTCGGCCAGGTAGGGCCAGTACCCGTTGTAGTAACCGCCCGGCAGGAACGTGTCCTCCAGCTCGCTCGCGCCGACCTTCTTGCCCGCGGGCTCCTTCCTGACCGCTTCGCGCATCCGGTACCAGGCGGCTTCGACCTTCGCCGGGTCGCTGCCGAGCCCGTATGCCGAGCTGTGCTTCGCGACCCAGGCGGCGAACGCCTTCTGGCGGGCGTCGAATGCGTAGTCCTGGCCGATGTTGTCGTCGTACCAGACCCCGTCCGGGTCGACGTTCGAGTCGAGCACAAGACGCCGTACCCGCTGCGGGAACAGCTTGGCGTACACCGCGCCCAGATAGGTGCCGTACGAGTACCCGAAGTAGTTGATCTGCGGGGAGCCGATGGCCTGCCGGATCACATCGAGATCCTTGGCGGCGCTCACCGTGTCCATGTACGGCAGGAGATCGGGGTACTTCGCGCCGCACGCGTCGGCGAAGGACTTGGCGCGGTCGCGGTTGGTCTGTTCGACCTGGAGGTTCAGCGGCACCGAGTCGGGGCGCAGCGGCTCGAAGTATTTCGGTACGCAGTTCAGTGCCGGGGAGCTCTTCCCGACCCCGCGTGGGTCGAACCCGATCACGTCGTACTGCGCGGCGGTCTTCTTCGGCAGCGAGGCCGCCACGAAGCCGGCCATCGTCAGCCCGCTGCCGCCGGGGCCACCGGGGTTGACGAGCAGAGGGCCCTGCGAGGTCTTCGCGGTGTGCGGGATCCGGGACAGGGCGAGGGTGATGTTCCTGCCCGACGGATCGTCATGATTGAGCGGAGTACGCACGGTTGAGCACTGCATCTTCGGATACGACTTTGTGCCGCAGTCGGTCCATGTGAGCTGCGCGGCACGCGGCGCGGCTTCATCGGCTGCCGACGGGGACGGTACGCCGGTCACCAGACCGGCGACCGTCGCACCGACGGCGAACAGAATTCCTGAACGATTCGTCATATGGCCTCCCGTGGTGGAGGGAACGCGGCTGCGGGTGGCGCAGCCCCCGCCGCATGCTGCCCACATTCGGACACGAAAGGACATATTCTGATGAGAGTTGACCCATTTGCCCGACCTGGGCCCGTGCGGGCCCACGACAGGTCCGGGGTGAGAATCGGAAAGGGTTCGGGCCGAGGTCAGAGCAGGGTCAGCTGGGTGGGGCCGGGGCCGTCGAGCGGCGACTGCTGCTCCTGCTGTACGGGGATCCGGCGGGCCTCGCCGCGACGCGCCGGACCGATGCCGTACTCGGTGGCCAGGTCGTGCACCCGGCGGGTGATGGTGCGTTGGTACCACGTGGGCGCATACGCCCCGTCCGCGTACATCCGCTCGTACCGCCGCACCAGCTGCGGGTGGTGCCGGCCGAGCCACTGCATGAACCACTCGCGGGCGCCCGGCCGCAGATGGAGCACGAGAGGAGTCACCGAGGTCGCCCCGGCGGCGGCGATCGCGCGGACCGTGGCCCGCAGCTGGTCCGGGCGGTCACCGAGGAACGGGATGACGGGCGCCATCAGTACGCCGCAGTCGATGCCGTTCTCGCTCAGCGTGCGCACGACGTCGAGGCGGCGCTCGGGGGAGGGGGTGCCGGGTTCGACCGTGCGCCACAGCTCGGGGTCGACGAAGCCGACCGAGACGCAGATGCCGACCTCGGTGACCGCCGCGGCCTGCCGCAGCAGCTCCAGATCGCGCAGGACGATCGTGCCCTTGGTGAGGATCGAGAACGGGTTCGCGTGGTCGCGCAGGGCCTCGATGATGCCGGGCATCAGCCGGTAGCGGCCCTCGGCGCGCTGGTAGCAGTCGACGTTGGTGCCCATCGCGATGTGCGCGCCGTGCCAGCGGCTGGAGGCGAGGTGGCGGCGGAGCAGCTCCGGGGCGTTGACTTTGACGACGATCTGCGAGTCGAAGCCGAGCCCGGTGTCGAGGTCCAGATAGCTGTGGGTCTTGCGGGCGAAGCAGTAGACGCAGGCATGCGTACAGCCCCGGTACGGGTTCACGGTCCATTCGAACGGCATCCGGGATGCGCCCGGCACCCGGTTCACGAGCGAGCGGGCCCGGATTTCATGGAAGGTGATCCCTCGGAATTCTGGGGTGTCGAAGGTGCGCGTGGTCACCGCGTCCGCGGCGAAGAGCGCGCCGGTCCCGGTCTCCCGGGTGTTCTCGACCAGATTGTCCCAGCGCATGGACGCCTCCTCGGTAGCACTGGGCAAAGAATAGAACACGTGTTCCCTTGATCGTTTTCTCTCCTCCGTCCCGGCGTGGATTTTGAGCGGCGTGCCGGAGGTGATTGGCTCAGCACACCCCGAACAACCGAGTGGTGGAGGAACAGCCATGGCGCAGGTCGAGGCCACGACAGAGCGGATCATCGCGGCGGACGCGGAGACGGTGTTCGACGCGCTGGCCGACTACAAGGAGGTCCGGGGCAAGGTGCTGCCCGGTCCTTTCAGCGAGTACGAGGTGCGCGAGGGCGGTGACGGCGAGGGCACCCTCGTCCACTGGAAGCTGCAGGCCACCAGCAAGCGCGTCCGCGACTGCCTGTTGGAGGTCAGCGAGCCGACCGACGGTCAGCTCGTCGAGAAGGACCGCAACTCGTCGATGGTCACCACCTGGACCGTCACCCCGGCCGGCGAGGGCAAGTCCAAGGCCGTCGTCTCGACCGTCTGGAACGGTGCGGGCGGCATCGGCGGATTCTTCGAGAGGACCTTTGCGCCCAAGGGACTTGGCCGCATCTACGACGAGCTGCTGAAGAACCTCGCGACCGAGGTCGAGAAGTAGCACCCGGCTACCCTGACCGGCCTCACCGGTTCGGGTGGTTTTTCCGGCCCGTCGGTTGCGCGCCGTAGTGGCTCCCACCGGGGGATAAGCCCCCCGAGTGCGCCGTCAGCGCCCCCGTCGCGTTTGCCTCCCTATGTCGCGCAATGCGAGAAATGGGCGGCGCAGATGCGACGAGGGGAGCGGCACGTGGTGGGTGGTATCACTCTGGTGAAGGACGAGCCGGACGGCGCGGGCAGCGCCGGGGCGCAGACAGCAGCTCCGCCCGGCGCGGCGACCGCACCCCCGTCCGCGTCCCCACCCGCATCGGCTTCACCGGCTTCCACCGCCACGGGTCCCGCCGCCCAGGAGATCAGCCCCCGTCGGATCCGGCTGGTGTTCCTCGGGCTGATGCTCACTCTGCTGCTCGCGGCGCTCGACCAGATGATCGTCGCCACCGCGCTGCCGAAGATCGTCGGTGAGCTGCACGGCCTGGAGAAGATGTCCTGGGCGGTCACCGCCTATCTCCTCGCCTCCACCATCGGACTGCCGATCTACGGCAAGCTCGGTGATCTCTTCGGCCGCAAGGGCGTCTTCCAGTTCGCGATCGTCGTCTTCGTCGTCGGCTCCGCGCTGGCCGGCTGGTCCCGCACCATGGACGAGCTGATCGCCTTCCGTGCCATCCAGGGAGTCGGCGGCGGCGGACTCATGATCGGCGTCCAGGCGATCATCGCGGATGTCGTACCGCCCCGCGAGCGCGGCCGCTTCATGGGGCTGATCGGCGCCGCGTTCGGTCTCGCGTCCGTCGCGGGTCCGTTGCTCGGCGGCTTCTTCACCGACCACGCCTCCTGGCGCTGGTGCTTCTACATCAACGTTCCGTTCGGCCTGGTGACCCTCGCCGTCATCACCGTCGTACTGAAGCTCCCCAAGCCCACGGTCCAGCCCCGCCTCGATGTGCTCGGCGCCCTGCTGCTGGCCGCCGCCTCCACCTGTGTGGTGCTGCTGACGAGCTGGGGCGGCACGGAGTACGCCTGGAGCTCGCGCACCATCCTCGGGCTGGCCGCCGGAGCTGTCGGCACGACACTGCTCTTCCTCGTGGTCGAGCACCACGCACCCGAACCCGTCATCCCGCTGCGGCTGTTCCGCGACTCGATCTTCAATGTCACCGCGCTCGTCGGCGCGGTCGTCGGCGTCGCCCTGTTCGGTGCCGCCAGCTATCTGCCGACGTTCCTGCAGATGGTCGACGGGGCCACCGCCACCGAATCGGGGCTGCTGATGCTTCCGATGATGGGCGGCATCGTCGGGGCGTCCGTCGTCTCAGGCCAGCTGATCTCCCGCACCGGCCGCTACCGCGTCTACCCGATCCTCGGCAGTGCGATCTCGGTGGTCGGCATGTGGCTGCTCTCCCGCCTCGAAACCGATACCCCGCGCCTCGAGTACAGCATCGCGCAGGCCGTGCTCGGCATCGGGATCGGCCTGGTCATGCCGGTGCTCGTGCTGGCCGTGCAGAACTCTGTACCGCCCGCCGATCTCGGTACCGCCACCAGCGCGAACAACTACTTCCGGCAGATCGGCGGCAGCGTCGGCGCCGCCGTCTTCGGGACCCTCTTCGCGGGCCGTCTCGCGGACGCCCTCGCCGTCCGCCTGCCGTCCGGAGCCGACCTTCCCGACCCCGAGTCGATCACCCCGCAGCTGGTCCACGCCATGGAGCCCGCGCTCCGTGACAGCTACATCCAGGCGTACGCCGACGCGATGCCACGGATCTTCCTCTACCTCGTGCCGGTGCTCGCGCTCGGCCTCTTCATCGCCTTCTTCCTCAAGGAGAAACCGCTGGTGTCCCACCACAGCCCCGATTCGGCCGCCGAGTCCGCCTCGATCCCCGGCGCACGTACGACCGCCGCCGCGCCGCCGTCCGTCCATCTCTCGGGCGTGCCGGTGTGCGGGAGTGTCCAGCACGCCGACGGCTCGAAGGTCCCGCGCGCTGCCCTCACCCTCATCGACGTCCAGGGACAGCAGGTCGGCAGGGGCGCGAGCGGTGACAACGGGCGGTACGCGCTGAGCGTGCCCGGCTCCGGCAGTTACGTCCTGATCGCGGCGGCCGGCGGACACCAGCCGCAGGCCGTCAGCGTCACCGTCGGCGAACGGCCCGTCGATCTCGATGTGGTGCTCGGCGGTGCGGGCAGGCTGGCCGGGACCGTCGTCACGGCCGACAGGATCCCGGTGCGGGATGCCGCCGTCACGCTCACCGATGTGCGCGGCGAGGTCGTCGCGTCCACCCGCAGCGGCCGCGAGGGCGGCTATGTGATCTCGGAGCTGGTGGCAGGGGAGTACACCCTCGCCGCCAGCGCCCCCGCCTTCCGGCCCGCAGCGCTGCCGGTCAGCGTGCAGGCGGCCAGGGAGACCCGGCAGGACATCGAACTGGCCGGTGGCGCTGTGCTGCGCGGCATCGTACGGGCGAGCGGCGGACGGCCCGTCGAGGATGCCCGGGTCACGCTCCTCGACGCGGCGGGCAATGTCGTCGACACCCTGACCACCGGGCCCGACGGGGCATTCCGCTTCGTGGACCTGTCGACCGGCGAGTACACGGTGATCGCGGCCGGGTATCCGCCGGTGGCGACCGTCCTCCAGGTCGCGGGCGGCGGACGCACCGAACGCGACCTCCAGTTGGGACACGAGGACTGACGGCCGGGGCCCTTGGCCGGAGCCCTGTGGTCGGGGTCGTGTGGCCAGGGCCGGTTCCGGTCACCCCGAGCGGCTCCCCGGCCCGGTTGTGCGCGGCGGGGCGCGCGGGGCGCACCACCCCCGGGGGCGATTCCGCCGATGACCGGCGGGCGCCGGACACGTAGCCGTACCGTGGAGTCACAAGCCGCAGAGCCTTGCGGTGGGGAAGGAGCCTTCCACCCATGGACCTTGGTGTACCGCCGCAGAGGGCACCACAGCCGCGCGACGCCACTGCGGGACGGGTGCCGCTCGCCGTGGTCGTCGTCGACGGGGCCGGACTCGTGTCGCACTGGTCGAGCGGGGCCGGACGGCTCTTCGGCGTCGCCAGGAAGGAGGCAGTCGGCTGCCCGGCCGGTGAACTCCTCCCGGTCTCCGGGGCGTTGCGACAGGACGGGGAGCCAGGGCCGGACGGTACGCACGCCGGGTTCGGCCCCGGACTCGACAGTTCGCTCAGCGGGAGCGTCGCCTACCCGGCGGCTGGACGGGCCCGTGTCGACGAGCCGCGGCGCGGCCGGATCGATGTTCTGTGGTGGGCCTACCCGCTGGTCGGCCCCGGCCCCGAGCGGCTCCTCGTGCTTGCTGCGGACGCCGGGCAGGTACGCGGCGCCGACGCGAGCGGCAGCCGGGACAGCGAGACGATCGCCCCCGGGTTCGCGCTCCACACCGACTTCCCCGGCTATCAGGACCTGGCCGGCCGGCTTCCCGAGATCCTGCCCAGCATGAGTGTCCACCAGGCGACCCGGATCGTCTCGCAGGTCCTCGAACTGGGCTACCCGATCCTGGAGTTCAGCCACCGCGACCGGGTCCCGGTCACCCCCGACTGGGGCGTGCCGCGCCGGACGCCGCGCCGTCCGGCCGGGGACCGGGAGGCCGCCGCCGACGGGTCTCTCGCACCGCGCACGGCGCCTCGCCCCGAACTGGACCTCGAATACGGCGCCGTCCGCGAACGGCTCGAGTTCCTCAACGAGGTCAGCGGCCGCATCGGCACCTCACTCGATCTCGAACGCACCATCCGCGAGGTCACCAGCGCCGCCGTCCCCCGTTTCACCGACTTCGCGGGTACGCATCTGCGCGCCGCGGTCCTCGCCGGTGAGGGCTTCCCGGCAGGGCGGCCCGATGTCACCACCGTCTGGCACCGGGTGTGGGTCGAGCACAACGACGAACCCGGCCGCTGGGACGACACCGTCCCGGTCGGCGAGTCCATCGCCTTCCCCGAGCACACACCGTTCTTCCAGTGCATGGTCACCGGCGAGCCGGTCCTCATCCCGTACGTCAGCGAGGAGATGAGCAACCGGATCTCGGGCGAGTTCGAGAAGCGCGACCTGCGCCCCCTGATCACCCACCGGTCCCTGCTCATCGTGCCGCTCAAGGCCCGTGACGTGGTGCTCGGCTTCATGGTCCTGATGCGCCGCCCCGGCCGCGAGCCCTTCGATGACATGGACCGCACCACGGGCGCCGAACTCGCGGCCCGTGCCGGGCTCGTACTCGACAACGCCCGCATGTACACGTACCAGGAGAATGTCGCCGACACCCTCCAGGACAGCATGCTGCCCCGGGTCGAACCGCGCATGGCGGGCTGCGACATCGCCACCCGCTATCTGCCCGGCGCCCGGCTCGGCCGGATCGGCGGCGACTGGTTCGACTCGGTGAAACTGCCCGGCTCCCGGACCGCGCTCGTCGTCGGCGACGTCATGGGGCACGGCCTCAACTCGGCAGCGATGATGGGCCAGTTGCGCACTGCCGTACTGACGATGGCCACCATGGAGATGCCACCCGCCCAGCTGCTGCGCAACCTCGACGACCTGGCGCAACGCCTCGGCGAACAGTACCTGGCGACCTGCCTCTACGCCGTCTACGACCCGATCCGTTCCGAGCTCCAGATCGCCAACGCCGGGCACATCCCGCCCGTACTGGTCCACGCCGAGGACGGCCGGGCCGAGCTCCTCGAGCTGCCGACCGGCGCGCCCATCGGCGTCGGCGGTGTCGCCTTCGAGACCGCGACCGTACGGGTGGGGCCCGGCGACCGGCTGGTTCTGTGCACCGACGGTCTGGTCGAGGTGCGCGGCCAGGACATCGGAGAGGGACTCGCCGCACTCTGCGCCTCCGCCGCGCACCCTGCCGCCTCCATGGACGACGCCTGCGACACGATCATCCGCGCCCTGAACCCCAAGGGTGGTCGCAAGGACGACGTGGCACTGCTGATGGCCCGGCTGAACGGCATCCCGGACGGCGACGTCGCCGAGTGGCAACTCGCCCTGGACCCGCGCGAGGTGGCCCGCGCCCGACGGCTGGTCCGCGGCAAGCTCCTCGACTGGGAGCTGCCGGAGGCGGTGGAGTCGGCTGAGCTGATGGTCAGCGAACTCGTCACCAACGCCGTGAAGCACGGGCGCACCCACCACATCGGGCTGCGCCTCGTCCGGACCGGCGCCCTGCTCTGTGAGGTCAGTGACGACGAACCGGCCCCGGCCGCGCTCCTCAACGCCTCCGCCCACGACGAGTTCGGCCGTGGCCTGCTGGTGGTGAGCGGCCTCGCACGCGAGTGGGGGACGAGCACCACGGCACGCGGCAAGACCGTCTGGTTCGAACAGGCGCTCACCCGCTTCCCGCGCCCCCGGTCGAACACCGGGTGAAAG
The DNA here is from genome assembly GCF_040608395.1 of Streptomyces sp. NPDC005181. Taxonomy (NCBI): domain Bacteria; kingdom Bacillati; phylum Actinomycetota; class Actinomycetes; order Kitasatosporales; family Streptomycetaceae; genus Streptomyces; species Streptomyces sp. NPDC005181. The sequence goes on along the minus strand of NZ_JBEXID010000057.1, from coordinate 16,003 downwards.
CTGCCGCCCCGAACGACGCATGATGCGCACCCCCCTTGCCCCGGGACGCTCCGGGGCGGTAGTCCGTTGCTGAGCAGACAGCGGTGGATTCAACGGACTCGGGAGTGCGTATGGACGTGTCACAGGGCTACCGCGAGTCGTGGGAAGGCTTCTGGTCGGCCACCTCCGACGCCCCCGGCGAGGCGATCTGGGACTCCGATCCGTCCCTTGCTTCCGTACCCCACAGCGAGCTGCTGCTTCCGTACGCCGACACCTCACTGCCCGTCGTCGACCTCGGCTGCGGCAACGGCACCCAGACCCGCTACCTGGCCACCTGCTTCGCCCGCGCCATCGGCGTGGACCTCTCGTACGCGGCCATTGAGCACGCACGCCGCGCGGACACCGCGGGCGTCGCGGAGTTCGCCCAGCTCAACCTCGTCGACGGTGACGCGGTGCGGGCCCTGCACGAGCGGATCGGCGACACCAACGTCTATATGCGGGCGGTGATCCACCAGAGCGAGCCGCCGGCCCGGCCCGCCGTCGCCGCAGCCGTCGCGACGCTGATCGGGGAGCGCGGCCGGGCCTTCGTCGCCGAGCTGACCCCCGCCTCCAAGACCGTGCTCCAGCAGGCCGCCCAGGCGCCCGGCGGACCGCCCGCGAAACTGCGGCGGGTCTTCGACCACGGGCTCAAGCCGGCCGGCGCCACCGAGGAGGAGATCCCGGAGCTGCTGAAGGCGGCGGGGCTGACCACGCTGGCAACCGGCGCCACCGCACTCGCCCAGACCGAGTACCTGCCCGACGGCACCCGCATCGACCTGCCCGCGCGCTGGTTCGTCCTCGGCGGCGGCTGACACAGGGGTCACGGCAGCAGTCGTGGCCCCCGCCTGGCCGCGAGGTCCTCGACCCAGCCGAAGAGGGCCACGGCCGCCGCGGTCAGCACCCACGCGATCGTGAACTGGAACCACATGCTGTCCAGCGGCAGATCCCGTTCGAACGCGGGGACGTTCCACATCAGATCGATCAGCGGGACGCTAGCCATCAGTGCGACCTCGTGCCACAGATAGATCGTCACGGCACGGGCATTGAAGACCTTCACGATCCGGTCGGCCACGCGACGGCGGGCGAGCCCGGCGAAGTCGGGCCGGAATCGGAGCAGCAGCAGGACGAATCCCGCGGACCACAGCGCCTGGGCGAGCGGGATGTCGTCGAGGTCGTAGGAACCGTCCACCCGGTGGTGGAAGGCCCACCAGGCGCCCGCCGCCAGGAGGGCCGGCGCCACCGTGACGACGAGTGCGGGGCGCATCCGGTCGAGGACGCCGTCGCGGTGCGCGAAGCCGAGCAGCCAGCAGAAAAGGAAGACCGACAGGTCGCTGAGGGCACTGCCGAGGCGCCCGTCCGGCACACTCCCCACGGTCTCCAGGACCACGACAGGCACCAGGGACAGCGCGAGCACGGCCAGCGGGGCCCGGCGGAAGGCGCGCAGCAGCACCGGCGACAGCAGCACGAACCACAGATACGTCCGCAGGTACCAGAGCACCGCCCAGGCCTGCTCGCCCCACGCATTGCCGGGGGGATCACCGACCGGCAGCACCCAGTACAGGACATCGGGTCCCGGCAGCCAGCCGTGCAGCAGCATCGCCGTACCGAGGACCAGCGCGAACATCCACAGAGGGATCAGCAGTCTGCGCAGCCGGCCGCGGATGACGCGCAGCGCGGGCCGCTCGAGTGAACGCGCCATGAGCGATCCGGCGAGTGCGAACATCACGCCCATGGACGGGAAGACCAGCCCCAGCCAGGGCCACTCGAACGTGTGGTACGTGATGACGCGGACCAGTGCGAAGGCCCGCAGCGCGTCGAAGTAGCGGTCGCGGCCGGCCCTCGGGGCAGCCGCGACCACGGGCTCGGCGGCGACCTCTTCCATCCGGATCGCGGCCTGCGGTCCACCCTTGCGGTGTGCGCCCCCCATCAGCGCACCCCCGTGCCCGGGGCCGGTGTACCGACCTCGCCGGTGCGCTTCAGCTTCTGCCAGCGGAGCCGGCCGCCGGTCGCGGCAGTGACGCATGAGTGGATCAGCACCAGATACATCAGCTGCCGGTAGGCGATCTGCTGCAACGGCAGCATGAGCAGATACCGGTACCGCTCGCGGTCGAGACGGAACGCGTAGGCGGCGCAGACCAGTTGGACGAGCAGCACAGCCAGCCAGGCGAGCAGCGACGCCTTGAAGTCCACAAAGATCATCGCGTAGACCGTGAACACGTCGATGAGAGGCGCGAAGACGGGTGTGACGATCTGGAAGAGGACCACCAGCGGCATCCCGACCCGGCCGAAGCGGCCGGACGGCCCCCGGTCGATGACCGATCTACGGTGCTTCCAGAGCGCCTGCATCGTGCCGTAGCTCCAGCGGTAGCGCTGTCGCCACAGCTGCCCCAGCGAGGCGGGCGCCTCGGTCCAGGCGCGCGCGTGCTCGGCGTAGACGACCCGCCATCCGGCGCGGTGCAGTGCGATCGTGATGTCGGTGTCCTCGGCGAGCGTGTCCTCGCTCATCCCACCGACTCCCAGTACCGCTTCGCGGCGGAACGCCCCGATCGCGCCCGGGATGGTGGGCATGCAGCGCAGCAGGTCGTACATCCGGCGGTCGAGGTTGAAGCCCATCACGTATTCGATGTGCTGCCAGGCGCCGATCATGGTGGTGCGGTTGCCGACCTTGGCATTGCCGGCGACCGCGCCGACCTCCGGGTCGCCGAAGGGCTGCACGAGCCGCTGAACGGTGTCGGGTTCGAAGACGGTGTCGCCGTCCATCATGACCACGATGTCGTAACGCGCGTGTCGCACACCGTTGTTGAGCGCGGCGGGCTTGCCCGCGTTCGCCTGGCGGATCACCCGCACGTTCGGCAGTCCCAGGGACTCGGCGATCTCGGCGGTGCCGTCGGTCGAGCCGTCGTCGACGACCACGATCTCGATGGGGTGGGTGCTGTCGGCCAGGGAGTTGAGGGTGTTGGCGATGCACTCCTTCTCGTTGTACGCGGGAACGATCACGCTGACCGGTTCGGTGACCGCGGGCCCCCAGGAGAACCTGCGTCTGTTGCGTCGCCGGTAGTGGCGCCGGGCGAGGACGAGCATCATCGCGAATCTGCCCAGCACGGCGACGCCCACGACCGTCAGCACTGCGGCCAGGCCGGGCACGGTCCACTCCGCGACGGCGACCGCGCCGAGGAGGGCGCGGCCCTCCCAGAGCGTGGCGGTGTCGGCCGTGCGGTGCGCGGCCTGCTCGGGGTTGCTCTGCCGGGTGCTGCCCGCGGCGCCGGGGGTGCCCTGCGGTGCCTGTGCCTGCTGTCCCTGCGCCTGCCGGCTTTGTGCCTGCTGCCCCTGTGCTTGTTGCTGGGCGCCGCTGACCGTGGTGAAGGTATAGCCCTTGGCCTTCATCTTCTTGATGTACTTGGGCAGCGCTTCGAGGGTCTGCGCGCGGTTGCCGCCCGCATCGTGGAAGAGCACCGAGGCGCCCTTTCCGCTCTTCGGTGTGGCCCACTTGATGATCTTGGACGCGCCCGGCTGCTGCCAGTCCTCGCTGTCCGTGTCGATGAAGACGCTGGTGTAGCCCATCGCGCCGAGCTTCTTGTAGACGGGCCAGCTGTAGTTGTCGATCGCGTCGTTCGTCGACGAGTACGGGGCGCGGAAGAGGGTCGTCGTGATGCCCGCGGCTCCCGCCAGTGCGAGCTGTGTCTGTGCGATCTCCCGAGTGACGCGGGTCGCGCTCTGGTACGAGAGATCGACATGGGTGAAGGTGTGGATGCCCACCTCGTTGCCGTCGTCGACCATCCGGCGCACCACGTCCGGGTAGCGCGAGATCATCGAGCCGACCAGGAAGAACGTGCCGGGCACATCGTTGTCGTCCAGGATGTCGAGCACCTTCTGCGTCCACTCGGGGTCCGGGCCGTCGTCGAAGGTGAGCACGATCGTCTTGTCCGGTACGGACCGGGTCCGCGCCGTGCCGCCCTCGAAGCTGAGGAACGGTCCGCCGTCGAGGACGCTGTCCGGCACCTTGCTCGCGCTCGCGTCGGACCGGACACGCTGGTCGTTTCCGACCTCGGCCCGCAGATAGCCGTCGAGCAGCATCACGGAGACGAGGCCGAGCAGGAGCAGGAGGGCGATGATCACCCGTGGCTTGGGAACCGCCTGCCGGCGGACCCGTTCGATCCGGCCCGGCGTGGCATGCCGTCGCTGGGGCCGTACCTGATTCCGGTTCATCAAGGATCAGCCGGTCCCCGTGGTCGCGGACACGGACACCGAGGGGGACGGGCCCGGCCGGTCGGCGGGAGGGCCACCGGGTGGTGCGCCGGTGACTCCCGGAGGTGTGTTTCCGTCGGGGCCGCCCTGGGCGGAGGGCGCGCCGTCGAAGGGCAGCAGTTCCGAGGGCGACATGGAGATGCCGCCCATGAAGGCGAGGCCCAGCACGGCCGTGTAGCCGACACAGGTGATACCCAGGGCGAGGCCCGCGCGGCGGAGCAGCCGGGCCCGGCGCCCGGAGCTGTCCACGAAGACGGGACCTTCCTGTGCTTCGGCGCCGGCCCGGGCCCTGCGCATGCCGGCGTGTTTGCGCCGGCCGTGTCCGGTCGGATTGTTCTCGATGGCGGTGTCGGAATGCATGTGCGCATGCTGACGAACTGCGATGTGCGAAGTCTGAGCCATTCCTGGCCGAACGCTATGAGAATCGGAAAGGCTGTGGATGAACTGAGAGGGCGACCACTGGCCGGGCACTCTCCGGAATGCCTGAGGCATCGTCAGAGGCCTTGTGAAAATGAGGTGATGAGCAATTGCAGGACGGCTTCCCGGTAGTCCCGAAGGGAAAACCGCCGGGTTCGGGCACATGGCGATGTGTGAGAGGTTTTCGGTGTTCCCCGTTCTTCTTGTTGCTGTTTCGGGACAATTCTCACGAGAGCAGGTGCAAACTTATGCGCATTTCACCGAAGCGCTCTCCGAAGGGTGTGGCGGGCCGTGCGCGCCGGACGACCGCCGTCGTCGCAGGACTCGTCGCGCTCGGGCTTGCCTGCTCGGCCTGTACGACAGGCGCGGCGGCGAACCAGGGCGGCTACTCCCGCTCCCGCCCCGGTGGCCCCACGGCCTCCGCCGCCACGACCGCCTACACCCCGTACGTCAGCGCCACGACCGCGGCCGGCACCGACTCGGTCGGTTCCCCGGACACGTACAACCTCGCCTTCGTCGTCTCCGACGACGACACCTGCACCCCGCTCTGGGGTGGCACCGCCGAGCCCACCAGTACCGCGGTTGCCTCACGCGTCGCCGCACTCACCGCGACCGGCGCGGACATCCGCGTCTCGTTCGGCGGGGCCGCGGGGACCGAGCTGGCGCTCGCCTGCGACAGCGCCGAGGAACTGGCCGATGCCTACGCCCGGGTGCTCGACGCCGTGGGCGCCACCAAGGCCGACTTCGACATCGAGGGCGACGCGCTGACCGACCGGGCGTCGGTCACACTCCGGGACCAGGCGCTCCGCCTGCTCCAGAAGAAGCGGCACCTCGACGTCACGTACACCCTGCCCGTGATGCCGGACGGCCTGGAGACCCCTGGCACGGACCTCCTGAGCGACGCCGCCGAGCAGAAGGTCGACCTCTCCGCGGTGAACATCATGGCCATGAACTACAGCACGTCCCACGACGGCGACATGAGCGACTACGCGCAGCAGGCCGCCGAAGCCACCCACGACCAGCTCACCGACGTACTCGGTCTGTCGGACTCCGAGGCCTGGAAGGCGCTGCACATCACGGTGATGCTCGGTGTCAACGACACGGCCGGGGAGACGTTCACCCTCGCCGACGCCGCCTCCCTGCGCGCCTTCGCCCGACGGACCGGCGTCGGCGCGCTCTCCATGTGGGCCACCTTCCGCGACCGGGAATGCACCGACGAGGACACCTCGACGGCGAGCGACACGTGCAGCGGGGCCGAGCAGAAGCCGGGAGCCTTCGCGACGGCGCTGGGCGGGTGACCGCGGTCAGCGCATGGCGCCCTCGCGTACGTCGCTGCGCACCAAGGTCATCAGCGAGCGGGCGCCGGGGCTCATCGCCCCGGCGGCCGGAAGCACCACGACGCTCTCGTAGAAAGGCTGGTCCGCCCCGTCCAGCTCCAGCGCGACCAGTCCCAGGGCCTCGGGCTTGCGCGAGAAGTGGTGCGGCACCACGGCGATCCCCAGTCCCTCGTGCACCAGCTCCAGCAGACTGTGCACGTCGTTCACCTCGAGGCCCACCGTGCGGCGCACCCGCGCCGTGGCGAACGCCTCATCGGTGGCGCGGCGCGGCCCCCAGTCCGGATGGAAGTCGATGAACGACTCACCGGGAAGCTCGTCCCATGGGACGCGGACCAAGTCTGCGAACCGGTGACCCGGGGCGCACAGGACGACCATGCGCTCCCGCGCCAGCGGCATGAGCTCGCCACGCCACTCCCCGGCACGCACCGTCGCGGCGAACGCGACATCGAGCCGGCCGCCCGCCACTCCGTCCACCAGACTCGACGTGCCCTCCTGGCGGAGCCGGATCTCCATCTGCGGGTGCTTGCGGTGAAAGGCCGCGAGCAGCCGCGGAACGCGCACACCGGCCACACACTGCTCGACCCCCACCGTCAGCGTGCCGCGCAGCAGTCCCCGTACCGCATCGACGGCATCCTTCGCAGCCCGTGCGCCCGCGAGTGTGCGCTCCGCCTCCACGAGCAGTGCACGGCCCGCCTCGGTCAGCCGCACCGTGCGTGTGGTCCGGCTGAACAGCGGGGTCTTCAACTCCTGCTCCAGGGAGCGGATGGAGGCCGACAGCCCGGACTGCGAGACGGCGACCCGTTCGGCGGCACGGGTGAAGTGCTGCTCCTCGGCGACGGCGATGAAATGTTCCAGCTGGCGCAACTCCATGATTGAGAAACATAGACGATAAATCCAACCTGAATCTTCTGTTGGACTGCTGGATAGTTGTCGGGGAGCCTGGAGACCCGCGCATTCCCGCGCCCTTCCCCGCTCTGTGGAGTCCCGTATGTACCTCCCGTCGCCCGACCGCTACCAGGCCATGCCGTACCGGCGCACCGGACGCAGCGGTCTGCTGCTCCCCGCGCTCTCGCTCGGCCTCTGGCACAACTTCGGAAGCGACCGGACCGCGGAGACCCAGGGGCAGATCCTCCGCAGGGCGTTCGACCTCGGCATCACACACTTCGATCTCGCCAACAACTACGGACCGCCGCCCGGCGCCGCCGAGAGCGCGATGGGACGCGCCCTGAGGACGGACTTCGCCCGGCTCCGGGACGAGATCGTCATTTCCACCAAGGCGGGCCACCTGATGTGGGACGGGCCGTACGGGGAGTGGGGATCGCGCAAGTCAGTGCTCTCGTCGCTCGACCGGAGCCTCACCCGGCTCGGCCTCGACTACGTCGACATCTTCTACTCCCACCGGCCCGACCCGGACACCCCGCTCGAAGAGACGATGGGTGCGCTGGACTCGGCGGTACGGCAGGGCAAGGCGCTCTACGTCGGCCTCTCCAACTACTCCCCGGAGCAGACCCGGGAGGCGGCCAGGATCCTCAAGGACCTCGGCACCCCGCTGCTGATCCACCAGCCGCGCTACTCGATGCTGGACCGCTGGGTCGAGGACGGGCTGCTCACGGCGCTGGACGAGCTGGGTGTCGGCTCCATCGCCTACTCGCCGCTGGAACAGGGCATCCTCTCCGACCGCTATCTGCAGGGGATCCCGGCGGGCTCGCGCGCGGCGGGCAGCAGCCCCTTCCTGACGCCCGAGTCGGTCACCCCTGAGCTGGTCAGCCGCCTACGCGCGCTCGACCAGGTCGCCACCGAGCGCGGGCAGTCCCTGGCGCAGATGGCGCTGGCCTGGGTGCTGCGGGGCGGACGCGTCACGTCGGCCGTGGTCGGGGCGAGCAGTGTCGCCCAGTTGGAGAACAGCGTCGAGGCGGTACGGCACCTGGAGTTCAGTGACGAGGAACTGGCCCGGATCGAGGAACTTCTGAAGACCTCCTGAGGGTGCTGTCCTTCGGGAGGAGGGGGCGGAGCGGGCAACCCACCCGGTCCGCCGGGAAGGGATCCGTACCACGGGCCGGTAAGAGGTGACCCGATCCACCGGTCGTCATGCGGCCAGGAGCCCTCTTCACCCGGACGGTCGGCCGATGTCACTCCGCTGCTTCCCGGGCCGCGCCGTACCGGCCGGCTCCGGAAACGCTGAGTGCATCGTCCCCCTCCTCCCGAAGAGAGAACCGCATGACTGGGTCACCCGTTCTCGCACCGAGGCACCGGCGAATACGTCCGACACGTACGCGCCACGGGCATGCGATCGCCACGGCGCTGACCGCGACGGTCCTCGCCGCGGCCGCCGGATCGGCGGCGGCGGACACCAGTACCACTGTCGTCACCAAGCCGACCGTGGTGCTGGTGCACGGTGCGTTCGCCGACGCCTCCAGCTGGAACGCCGTCGCCGAACGACTCCAGCGCGACGGATACAGCGTCGTCGCCCCGGCCAATCCGCTCCGGGGACTTGCGGGGGACTCCGCGTACATAGCCAGCTTCCTCAAGAGCATCCAGGGGCCGATCGTGCTGGTCGGGCACTCCTACGGCGGTGCGGTGATCAGCACCGCCGCCGCCGGGAACTCCCAGGTGAAGTCGCTGGTCTTCGTCAACGCGTTCATGCCGGACAAGGGCGAGGCCCTCGGCGCACTGGGCGACAAGTTCCCGGGCAGTGAACTCGCCGCGGCCCTCAAGCCCGTACCGTTCCGGAACGCCGACGGCGCCAACGGTACCGACCTCTACCTGCAGGCCGCGAAGTTCCACCAGGCCTTCGCCGCGGACCTCCCCGCGGCCATGTCGGCCCTGATGGCCGCCACCCAACGCCCCATCTCCGCCTCCGCGTTCATGGACAAGGCCGTCGAAGCTGCGTGGAAGACCATCCCGTCCTGGGCCCTGGTCTCCACCCGGGACAAGGCCATCCCCCCGGCCCTCGAACGATTCGAGGCGAAGCGCGCCCACGCGCACACGGTCGAGATCGACGCGTCCCATGTCGCCCTGCTGTCGCACCCGGACGCCGTCACCGATCTCATCCGCCGGGCCGCCGTCGGCGGCGGGTCATCCGCACAGCCGGCCCTGGCTGCCACGGGCCGTAACGCCCTGGCCCTGGCGGGCCTCGGCGCTCTCGCGGGCGTGACCGTACTGACGGGCTACGGACTTGTCGGGGCGGCCCGCAAGCGGCGCGAACCCAGGCGCTGACCCGCACCGCCTTTCCCCGCCGCCGGCACTGCCACGCAGGCGGGGCGACGAGTCGGCAATCGGTGGGGCCTGCGGACTCCGGCAACGCCCGGACCGTCCACGACACCGGGCCCCGAGCGGCCTTGCACTGGACTGGACCTCTGGAGCTCAAAACACCTCTGGCCTGGGGCTCCACCGCCGCGTACGGTGTTGCGGCAGGAAGATCGCAACGACTTCTGACCTGTGAGAGGACCGGTACATCGTGAAGATCCTCATCAGCGCGGACATGGAAGGTGCCACAGGGGTGACCTGGCCGGCCGATGTGCTGCCCGGCACCCCGCAGTGGGAGCGCTGCCGCTCGATGTTCACCTCCGATGTGAACGCGGCGGCCCTCGGCTTTTACGACGGGGGTGCCGATGAGGTGCTCATCAACGAGGCCCACTGGTCCATGCGCAACCTCCTGCTGGAGCGGCTCGACGACCGGGTCCAGATGCTCACCGGCAAGCACAAGTCCCTGAGCATGGTGGAGGGCATCCAGCACGGGGACGTCGACGCGATGGCGTTCGTCGGCTATCACACGGGCGCCGGTACGGAGGGCGTGCTCGCGCACACCTACCTCGCCAACTCCATCACCGGCGTCTGGCTGAACGGTGTCCGCGCCAGCGAGGGGCTGCTCAACGCCCATGTCGCCGCGGAGTACGGCGTGCCCGTCGTCCTCGTCACGGGCGACAACCTGACCTGTGTGGATGCGGACGGATATGCCCCTGAAGCCCGCAAGGTCGCTGTGAAGGACTATGTGTCGCGGTATGCGGCGGTGTGCCGCACCCCGGCCCGTACCGCCGCCGACATCCGTGCGGCTGCCAAGGAGGCGACCGCGCTCGCCAGGCGCAGCGAACCGGTGCGGGGCGGCTCGTTCACCGTGGAGCTGGAGTTCGACGCCGAGCACCTGGCGGCGGCTGCGACCGTCGTCCCCGGCGTGGCGCCGAGCGGTGAGCGGCGTGTCGCCTACACCAGTACGACGATGTACGACGGTATTCGCACGTTCAAGGCGGTGACGACGATCGTGTCGTCCGCTGTGGAGGAGCAGTATGGCTGAGGTGACCACCCCCCAGGACTCCGTCGACGATCTGGCGCTCGACGAATCGGTGACGTTCACCTCCGAACTGATCCGGATCGACACGACGAACCGAGGCGACGGCGACTGCTGGGAGCGCCCTGCCGCCGAGTACGTGGCCGAACGGCTGGCCGCCGCCGGACTGACACCCGCGCTGCTGGAACGCACCCCGGGCCGCACCAACGTGGTCGCCAGGATCGAGGGCACCGACCCGTCCGCCGAGGCGCTCCTGGTGCACGGGCATCTCGACGTCGTGCCCGCCGAGGCCGACGACTGGACCGTGCACCCCTTCTCCGGGGAGATCCGCGACGGGGTCGTCTGGGGCCGTGGCGCGATTGACATGAAGAACATGGACGCGATGGTCCTTGCGGTCGTCCGGGCCTGGGCCCGGGCCGGCATCCGGCCCCGCCGGGACATCGTGATCGCGTACACCGCCGACGAGGAGGCCAGTGCCGCCGACGGCTCAGGCTTCCTCGCCGACCAGCACCCCGAACTCTTCGAAGGGTGCACGGAGGGCATCAGCGAGTCCGGTGCCTTCACCTTCCACGCCGGACCGAGGATGCCGCTCTATCCGATCGCCGCGGGTGAACGCGGCACCGGATGGCTGAAGCTCACCGCACATGGCAAGGCGGGCCACGGCTCCAAGGTCAACAAGGCGAACGCGGTCAGCACACTCGCCGCCGCCGTCGCCCGGATCGGCGCGCACGAATGGCCGGTGCGGCTCACCCCGACCGTACGCGCGGCGCTCACCGAGATCGCCGCGCTGCACGGGATCCAGGTGGATGTCGACGCTCCCGGATTCGACGTGGACGAACTCCTCGGCAAGCTCGGACCGGCCGCCGCACTGGTCGAACCCACCGTCAGGAACAGCGCCAACCCGACGATGCTGGAGGCCGGCTACAAGGTCAACGTGATCCCGGGCCGCGCCGTCGCCCACATCGACGGCCGGATGGTGCCCGGCGGCGAGGAGGAGTTCCACGCCACCCTGGACCGGCTGACCGGACCCGATGTCGACTGGGAGTTCCACCACCGTGAGGTCGCCCTGCAGGCCCCGGTCGACTCGCCGACGTACGCGAAGATGCGCGCCGCCGTCGAACGCTTCGACCCGGACGGTCATGTCGTGCCGTACTGCATGTCGGGCGGCACGGATGCCAAGCAGTTCTCCCGCCTCGGCATCACCGGCTACGGCTTCTCACCGCTGAAGCTCCCGGTGGGCTTCGACTACCAGGCGCTCTTCCACGGCGTCGACGAACGCGTGCCCGTCGAGGCGCTGCACTTCGGCGTCCGCGTACTCGACCACTATCTGCGCACGGCCTGACCCGCACGGGGGGAAATTGATCATGGTGTCCACAGGGGCCTACGGAACATGGCCGTCACCGATCGACGCACGGCTGGCCGCGTCGCACGACGGCCGCCCGGAGTATGTCGGCGTGGTCGGCGACGAGGTGTGGTGGACGGAGCCGCGCCCCGCCGAGGCGGGCCGCCGCGCCCTGGTCCGCCGCCGGGCGGACGGGACCACCGACTCCGTGCTGCCCGTTCCGTGGAACGTCCGCAGCCGTGTCATCGAGTACGGCGGACGGCCCTGGGCCGGCGCCGGGCGCGCCGGCGGCGGGCCGCTCGTCGTCTTCGTGAACTTCACCGACCAGCGGCTGTACGCGTATGCGCCGGACGGGCCCGGCGAGCCGTGGCCGCTCACCCCGCTGTCGGACGTCGGCGGTGGACTGCGCTGGGTCGACCCGCAGCTGCACCTCGACCGGGGCGAGCGGGGCGAAGTGTGGTGTGTCCTGGAGGAGTTCACCGGCGAGGCGCCCACCGAGGTGCGCCGGGTGATCGCCGCCGTGCCGCTGGACGGATCGGCGGCCGACGACCGCGGCGCGGTGCGCGAACTCTCCGACGACCGGCACCGCTTCGTCACCGGGCCGAAGCTCTCGCCCGACGGGCGGCGGGTGGCGTGGATCGCCTGGGACCATCCGCGGATGCCGTGGGACGGCACCGAAGTGATGCTTGCCGACGTCGCCGACGACGGCACGTTCCGCAACGCCTGGAGCTTCGGCGGCGGCCCCGAGGAATCGGTGCCACAGATCGAATGGACCGCCGACGGACAACTCCTCTTCGCGAGCGACCGCAACGGCTGGTGGAACCTGTACCGCGCCGATCCGCACCGGGGCACGGTGGCGCTCTGCACACGGGAGCAGGAGTTCGCCGGGCCGCTCTGGAAGATCGGGCTCGGCTGGTTCCGGCCGCTGGAGAACGGACTGATCGCCACCATCCACGGCAAGGGCACCACCACCCTCGGCATCCTCGATCCGGAGACCGGTGAGCTCGCCGACATCGCGGGGCCCTGGACCGAATGGGCCGAGACGCTCGCCGTGCACGGCAGCCGGGTCATCGGTGTCGCCGCGAGCCCGCGGAGCACGTACGAGATCGTGGAGCTGGACACCGCGACCGGCCGCACCCGGATCATCGGCGCCCGTCACCGTGACGAGGTCGATCCCGCGTACTACCCCGAACCGCACCAGCGCACCTTCACCGGGCCCGACGGCCGTGACATCCACACCCACATGTACCCGCCGCGCAACCCCGAACGGGTCGGTCCGGAAGGCGAGTTGCCACCTTATGTGGTGTGGGCTCACGGCGGTCCCACGGGGCATGCCGCGCTCGTCCTCGATCTGGAGATCGCCTACTTCACCTCGCGCGGCATCGGCGTCGCCGAGGTCAACTACGGCGGCTCCACCGGCTACGGCAGGACGTACCGCAACCGGCTGCGCCAACAGTGGGGCGTCGTCGACGTGGAGGACTGCGCCGCCGTCGCCCGGGCGTTGGCAGCCGAGGGCGCGGCCGACCCGGACCGGCTCGCCATCCGCGGCGGCAGCGCCGGCGGCTGGACCACCGCCGCCTCGCTGACCAGCACCGATGTCTACGCCTGCGGCACTGTCAGCTATCCCATCCTCGATCTGACCGGCTGGGGCACCGACGAGACCCATGACTTCGAGTCGCAGTATCTGGAGTCCCTGGTCGGCCCGCTCACCGAGGTGCCGGACCGCTACCGCGCACGGTCGCCGATCAACCGGACCGACCGGCTGACCACCCCGTTCCTGCTGCTCCAGGGGCTCGACGACGTGATCTGCCCGCCGGTCCAGTGCGAGCGGTTCCTGGCCGCGATCGAAGGCCGCGGCATCCCGCACGCCTATCTCACCTTCGAGGGGGAGAGCCATGGATTCCGGCGTGCCGACACCATGATCGCCGCGTTGGAGGCCGAACTCTCCCTCTACGCACAGACCTTCGGCATCGACCGCCCCGACGTACCGCAACTGGAGCTGAAGAAGTGACTCTGACTCCTCTGACCCGTGCCGCCCGCCTGCGACCGGGTGCCAGGGTCGCCGTCGTGTCGCCCAGCGGACCGGTGCCCGGCGACCGTCTGGAAGCGGGCCTCGATGTGCTGCGCGGCTGGGGCCTGGAGCCTGTCGAGATGCCCCATGTCCGGGCTGTCCACCCGGAGTTGGACTATCTCGCGGGTGCGGACGTGGAGCGCGCCCGGGACCTCCAGGAGGCCTGGTGCGATCCGTCGGTCGAGGCGGTGCTGTGTGCCCGAGGTGGGTACGGGGCGCACCGCATGGTCGACCTGGTCGACTGGGCGGCGATGCGTGCGGCCGGGCCCAAGGTGTTCGTCGGCTACAGCGACATCACTGTGCTGCATGAGGCATTTGCCCAGCGCCTGGGGCTTTCGACGCTGCACGGACCGATGGCCGCCACGGAGACCTTCCTCAAGGATCCGGACACCCAGGAGTCGCTCCGGGCCACCCTGTTCGAGCCGGAGTCGGTACGGACCCTCGGCCTTCGCACGGCCGGGGCGCTGGTGCCGGGCCGGGCCCGCGGCATCACGTACGGCGGTTGTGTGAGCCTGCTCGCCGCCGACATCGGCACCCCGCACGCCCGGACGTCCGCCCGGGGCGGGCTGCTGATGATCGAGGACACGACGGAGGATCCGTACCGCCTCGACCGCATCTTCACCCAGCTCCTGAGGGCCGGGGCGCTGTCCGGGATATCCGGCGTCGCCTGCGGCTCGTGGCAGGGCTGCGAACCGTACGAGGAGGTGCGTGCGGTCCTCGCCGACCGGCTCGGCGGGCTCGGCGTGCCCGTCGTGGAGGAGCTGGGCTTCGGGCACGGCCCGACGGCACTGACGATCCCACTCGGTGTGCCCGCGGTGCTCGACGCGCCGGAGGACGGCGGTCCGGGCACGCTCACGGTCGAGGTGCCCGCGCTGATCTGAACGTACTCCGGATGCGAAGAAGTTGAACATCCTTCAGGAAGCGCTGTCGCGAACGTTGACACGTCTATGACGCGTATCACAGCATGAGCGCGCCCCAGTACCTACTGGCCGGTAGGGCGCCCTCGCTGTGGAGGTCTTCGTGTCACGCGTTGTTCGCAGATCCCGGTCCCGTAAGTCTTTCGCCTACGTGGCCGGGGCGGCGCTCGTCGCACCTCTGGCCCTCACCGGCACGGCACACGCCGCCACCAAGGCCGCCGCTTCGGAATACACCGTCACCGCACTGAAGTTCACCGTCACAGCAGGCGGCCGCTCCTGCACCGTAGACGCCGACCTCTACCGCCCCGCCGGGGCCGACGCCGCTCATCCCGCCCCCGCCGGCCTTGCCACCAACGGCTTCGGCGGGAGCAAGTCGGACGGCTCGACCGACGCCATCGGCAAGGCCTTCGCCTCCCGCGGCTACGTCGGACTCGTCTACTCCGGCCTCGGCTTCGGCAAGTCCGGCTGCCTGATCACGCTCGACGACCCGGCGATCGACGGCAGGGCCGCCAGCGGGCTCATCGACTACCTCGCCGGGACCCGCGCCGCCGACGACGGGACGAAGGCCGACTTCGTCACCAAGGACGGCGAGGGCGACCCGCGGGTCGGCATGATCGGCGGCTCGTACGGCGGCGCCATCCAGATGGCCACGGCGGCCGTCGACCGCCGCGTCGACGCCCTCGTCCCGCTGATCACCTGGAACGACCTGTCGTACGCGCTCGATCCCAACAACGCGGCTACGAGCAAGGGCCTCTCCTCGGACACCCCCGGTGTCTTCAAGTGGCAGTGGACCAACGGCTTCTACCTGATGGGCGAGGGACAGACGATCCTCGCCCCCAGCCTCGACCCGTCCCGGTTCGGCAGCCTCACCTGTCTGCACTTCGCCGCCCAGGCCTGCGACACGATCCGGCTGCTCAACTCCGGCCGCTACCCGGCCGACAGGACCGGCGCGATGCTCGACTACGCGCGCAGCGTCTCCCCGGTCTCCTGCCTCGGCAAGGTCAAGGCGCCCACCCTGCTGATCCAGGGCCAGACCGACAGCCTGTTCAACCTGAACGAGGCCACCGCCACGTACCGGACACTCACGTCGCAGGGCACCACGACCAAGATGATCTGGCAGTCCTGGGGCCACAGCGGCGGCCAGGTGCCCGGTGAACTAGTGCTGCTCCGCGGAAGTTTGTGGAGGGGTGTTGGTCAGGGGGTGGGGTCGCCGAGGTAGAGGAGGCAGGCGCAGTCCAGGGCGTCTTCGGGTGAGCCGGCGGGCAGTCCGGTGGGCAGGAAGTTGTCCTCATATTTCCCTCGGCTGGCGAGGTAGATCGCGAAGCCCCAGGTGTGCAGGACACCGGTGAAGCGCAGGCGGCACAGCGGCAG
>NZ_JBEXID010000056.1:0-44685 GCF_040608395.1 Streptomyces sp. NPDC005181 | reverse complement strand
ATCGGCCGTGCCGCGCTCGCCGCACGCGCCGCCGAAGGGGCCGAGGCACGCCCCCGCGTCGCGCTCGCCGCAGCGGCGGGGCCGGTGCCGCGCCGGGTCGCGGCACTGCTCGGCCGGGCGACCCCCCGACCACGCGTCGGCCGGGCAGCCACCGTTGCGCTGCTGGCCTGCCTGGCCCTGTCCGGAGCGGCCGCGCTCGACGCGACCCACGATCTGCACAGCAGCATCGAGGTGGCGCAGGGCGAGAACCCGCAGCGCTGACACTCCACGGCGCGGGCACCTTTGCGGCGAGCGCCGACCGCGCGTGGCCGGGGCAACTCCTCGCCGGCAACCGGTGGTCCGGGACCCGGCCTGCCGTTGCGCTACACCGTCAGCGGACCGCGGCGTGGTTAGACTGGGCGCCATGGGTTCGTACTACTTCTTCCGCTGATCTCGGGCACGGACGCCGCCGCGCGACGCTGAGCGTCGCCGTGTGACCCGTACGGTCACCACTGCGTGCTGCGCATCCCTTCCTTCCGCCCGTCGGACGCCCCCCGCCCCGCAGCGCCCTTCCGTGCGCCGTCGAGGGCACGTCACCTCAGGGAAGCCCACCCATGTCTGTCCAGCACGATCGCGCCCAACTGACCATGAAAGACGTCTCCAAGGCGTACGGAGACCGAACCGTCCTCGACCAGGTGTCGCTCACCGTCCGCCCCGGCGACCGCGTCGGCGTGATCGGTGAGAACGGCTCCGGGAAGTCCACACTGCTCCGGCTGATGGCCGGGGCCGAGACGCCGGACACCGGCGAGGTCACCGTCCGGTTCCACGCAGGCATCGGCCACCTCTCCCAGACCCTCGCGCTCGGCGCCGCCCACTCCGTGCAGGACGCCGTCGACACGGCCCTCGCCGAACTGCGTGAACTGGAACGGCGGATCCGCACCGCGGAAGCCGCGCTGGCCGCATCCGGGACTCCTGCCGAGTCCGAACTCTCCGCATACGGCGATCTGTTGACGGCGTATGAGGAACGCGACGGCTACCGGTCCGATGCCCGGGTCGACGCCGCGCTGCACGGGCTCGGGATCGGCCACCTCACCCGTGACCGCCCCCTCGGCACGCTGTCGGGCGGCGAACAGTCCAGGCTGGCACTCGCCTGCGTGCTGGCCTCCGCCCCGGAACTGCTGCTGCTCGACGAGCCCACCAACCACCTCGACCTCCATGCCACCGACTGGCTGGAGGACCACCTGCGCGCCCACCGCGGAACCCTCGTCGTCATCACCCACGACCGGGCTTTCCTGGAGCGCACCACCACCGTGATCCTGGAGGTCGACCGGGATCTGCGCAGCGTCGCCCGCTACGGGGACGGCTGGGACGGCTACCGCACCGCGAAGGCCGCCGCCCGCCGCCGCTGGGCCCAGGACCACCAGGCATGGCTGGACGAGCTGACCCGTACCGAGGAACTCGTCGACGCGGCGGGCCGACGGCTGGCCGGCACCGGAAAGGACCCCCACGAGGGCTGGGGCAAGCACCGCCGCTCCCACGAGGCCAAGCTGTCCGGACAGGTCAGAGCGGCCAGAACCCGACTGGACGAGCTGCGGCGGTCACCCGTGCCCGCCCCGCCCCAACCGCTGCGCTTCATCGCCGAACTGGCCGTGGCGGCGGACGGCGAACCGGACCAGGAACCGCTCGCCGAACTCGACTCCATCGTCGTCGGTGACCGGCTCGACCTGCCTGCCTGGCAGGTGGCTCCAGGACAGCGACTGCTGGTCACCGGCCCCAACGGCGCCGGGAAGACCACGCTGCTGCGGGTCCTGGCCGGAGACCTCCGCCCCGACCGCGGCACGGTCCGCCGCCGGGCCAGGATCGGCTACCTCCCGCAGGAACTTCCCGCCAGGCCGACCCGCCGCACGCTCCTCGCGACCTTCGCCGCCGGGCGTCCCGGCCACCCCGACACCTGGGCGGAACACCTCCTCGCCCTGGGCCTGTTCCGGCAGGAGGACCTGACGGTGCCCGTCGCCGCCCTCTCCGTCGGGCAGCAACGACGGCTCGCCATCGCCCGGCTGGTCACCCGCCCGGCCGATCTGCTGGTGCTGGACGAGCCGACGAACCACATCGCGCTCGGCCTGGTGGAGGAGCTGGAGGCTGCACTGGCGCAGTACAGGGGAGCGGTGGTCGTGGTCTCGCACGACCGCAGCTTCCGCAGCCGGTTCACCGGCGACAGACTCGAGCTCCGCGCCGGTCGACCGGTCGCCGGGACCCGCACGTAGAGTTCGAGCCGCACGACCGATGCGGGACGAGCCACCCGGAGCAGCTGCTGTGAGAGTGATCATTTTTGGCGCCACCGGGATGGTGGGCCAAGGCGTACTGAGGGCCTGCCTGCTCGACGACCGGGTCGAGAGCGTCCTGATCGTCGGCCGGACGACGGCCGGCGTGCGGCACCCCAAGGTCCGTGAGGTCGTCCACCGCGACTTCACGGACTTCTCGGCGATCGACGCCGAACTCACCGGCCTCGACGCGTGCTTCTTCTGCCTCGGCGTCACCTCGGCCGGTCTGAGCGAGGAGGAGTACTTCCGTATCACGTACACGTACACCCTGGCCGCGGCCCGGGCGGTCGCCGCCCACAACCCGGGACTGACTTTCACATACGTCTCCGGGGAGGGCACGGACAGCACCGAGAAGGGCCGCACCGCGTGGGCGCGGGTCAAGGGGCGCACCGAGAACGACCTCCTGGCGCTGGACTTCCACGCGTACATGTTCCGGCCGGGCTACATCCAGCCGCTGCACGGCGCGACGTCGAAGACCTCCTGGTACCGCTGGATGTACCGGGGTGTCTCCTGGCTCTATCCGGTGCTCCGGCGGATCATGCCGAACCATGTGACGACCACCGACGCCATGGGGCGCGCCATGATCGCCGTCGTCGGCCGGCAGGGCTCCGGCGAACACATCCTGCACAGCCAGGAGATCAACCGCGCGGCCGGCGCATAGCCTCTCTTCGTTCGTCCCGGACGTGTTCCGCCAGCCGTTCGACGAAGACCCGCTGGCCCGCGACGAGGCGCTCCGCCGCCTCATCCGGCGTGCACCAGGCGAACCGGTCGATCTCCGGGAACTCCTTCTGCACGCCGGACCCCCGGGGCCACTCCATGGTGAACGTCCCGGGCTCGGCACACGCCGGATCGACATCGGCCTCCATCGCCCACACGACCACCGACTTGCCACCGGTCTGACGGGACTCACCGAGCGGCACCCACACACCGTCAGGTGCCGGATGGCCGAACTCCTCCTCGAACTCCCGGCGGGCAGCGGCCTCGGGTTCCTCATCGGGGCCGTACTCGCCCTTGGGGACCGACCAGGCCGCCGCCTCGCGCCTCGCCCAGAACGGGCCGCCCATGTGCCCGATGAACACCTCGAACCCGGCGCCCCCGTCCGTGGACCGGAACAGCAGAAGACCCGCACTGCGCTTCTGAGACGACATACCGTCAAGTCTCCCCAATGATCACGCGTGTCATCGAGTCGCCGCACCCTGTTTCCCCTGAGGTTCCCGAGGCCCCCTGGTGCGTGGCAGTACGTGCGGCCATGCTGGCCGCCGACAGCGCTTACTGCCCGCCCAACCATCGCCATTCCAGGAGGATCTGTGGGACCTGGCATAGTCGGCAGAGCAACGCGACCCCTCGTTCTGCTTGCGACGGTGTCTGCGATGACGGTGGGAGCCATCGCCCCCGCCGTCGCCGATTCGACCCCCGACCCCCGTCCCCGTAACTCCGCCGAGGTCCTCAGACCGGTCGCACCGCCGGCCGCGAGCAATGCCGCCGGAGCGCCCCGATCCGTCGTGGACGGCGACGGCATCGAGACCGCCCGTACATCCCGCCCGATCGCACCCGGCATCCGCCTCAGCTCCTACGACCGGCTCGAGTCGGACAAGTGGCTGCGGGTCGACTCCCTCTCCGTCGATCTCGACGGCAGCGGCGCACAGGCCGACTACCTCTCCACCGGCAAGGTGTCCGACCGGCGTACGGTCTCCGAGCTGGCCGCCGGACACGATGCCGGTCCCGGCCGCCGGACCGTCGCCGCGATCAACGCCGACTTCTTCGACATCAACCAGACCGGTGCGCCCGAGGGCGTCGGCATCAAGGACGGCGCGACCGTCCAGTCCCCGGCCCCGGGAGTCAACCGGGCGGTCGGCATCGGCCCCGACAGTGCGGGCCGCATCCTGAACCTGTACTTCGAGGGCACGCTCACCCTGCCGTCCGGGCAGCAGCCGCTCGCCGCGTACAACGCCGCCAATGTGCCGGCCGGGGGAGTGGGCGCGTACACCTCGGCCTGGGGTACCGCCGACCGCGCACTGACGGTGGACAACGCAACTCCCGTCGCCGAAGCGGTCGTACGGGACGGGAAGGTCGTATCCGTGTCCTCCGTCCCCGGCTCGGGCGCCGTCCCCGACGACACCACGCTCCTCGTCGGCCGCGAGGCCGGAGCCACCGCGATCAAAGCACTCCAGTCCGGCGCCCCCGTATCGCTGACCTACCGGGCACGCACCGACGGCGGCCCCGTACCGCGCACCGCGGTCGGCGGCCGGGAACTCCTCGTCGTCGACGGCGTCGCCCAGAACCACGACGGCGAGGGCAACAACACCGCCGCGCCCCGCACCGCCGTCGGCTTCTCCCAGGACGGCCGCACGATGCAGATCCTCACCATCGACGGCCGCCAGGCCGACAGCGGTGGCGTCACCCTCACCGAACTCGGCCTGATGATGCGGCGCGCCGGCTCGTACAGCGCACTGAACCTGGACGGCGGCGGCTCCTCCACCCTCGTCGCCCGCCGGCCCGGCAGCGACGCGCTCCAGGTGGAGAACAGCCCCTCCGACGGCACCGAACGCACCGTACCCAACGGTCTCGCACTCACCGCCCCCGACGGCAGCGGCCGCCTCGACGGGTTCTGGGTAGACACCCGCACACCGGCCGGCTCCGCACCGGGCGTCGACCCGGTCAAGGGCGGCCACCCCGAGCGGGTCTTCCCCGGGCTCACCCGGCGCCTGACCGCGACCGGATACGACGAGACATACGGCCCCGCCACCGGCACCCCGCGCTGGCGCACCATCCGTGGCGACACCGGAACGGTCGACGGCAACGGCCTCTTCACCGCGCGCCGCAGCGGCACCACGGACGTCCGCGCCGAACAAGGAACCGCCCACGGCAGTACCACACTGACCGTTCTCGACAAGCTGGCCCGGATCGAACCGACCACCCGGCGGGTGGGCCTCGCGGACGCCGAAGCCATCGGTACCTTCGGCATCGTCGGACTCGACGCGCACGGCACCAGCGCCCCCGTCGAACCGCGCGACGTCACCCTCGACTACGATCACGCCGTCTTCGACGTACGCGACGACAGCCAGGGCAACTTCACCGTCACCTCACGCACCGGCAGCGGCGCCGGACAGATCAAGGCGACCGTCGCGGGCACCACCACCGCCCTCGCGGTCAGCGTCGGCCTCACCGAGCAGGCCGTCTCCGACTTCGACGACGCCGGATCCTGGAAGTTCAGCCAGGCCCGGGCGAGCGGTTCGCTCTCCGCCACCCCCGACGGCCACTCCGGCACCGGCCTGAAGCTCAGCTACGACTTCACCCAGTCGACCGCGACGCGTGCCGCCTACGCCGCGCCGCCCCAGCCGGTCGCCGTGCCCGGCCAGCCCCAGTCGTTCAAGCTCTGGATCAAGGGCGACGGCAAGGGAGCCTGGCCCACACTGCACCTCAAGGACGCTGCGGGCTCCGACCAGTTGCTCCGCGGACCGTACGTCACCTGGACCGGCTGGCGACAGGTCACCTTCGCCGTGCCGACGGGCGCGGCCATGCCGCTCAGCGTGTACCGCTTCTACCTCGCTGAGACGGCGGCCGCCCAGCAGTACACCGGTGAGATCGTCATCGACGATCTCACCGCCCAGGTGCCGCCCACCGTCGACCTGCCCGAACAAGCGGCCCCCGTCGACCCGTTGATCGATCCGGCAGCGGTCACCGAACACCGGGACTGGCAGTTCGCGGTGATGTCCGACGCCCAGTTCGTCGCCCGCGACCCGGACAGCGCGATCGTCACCCAGGCCCGGCGCACCCTGCGCGAGATCAAGGCAGCGCACCCCGGCTTCCTGGTCATCAACGGTGACCTCGTCGACGAGGGATCACCCGCGGACCTCGCCTTCGCCCGCCGGATCCTGACCGAAGAACTCGGCGACTCGCTGCCCTGGTACTACGTGCCCGGCAACCATGAGGTGATGGGTGGGAAGATCGACAACTTCATCACCGAATTCGGGCCCGCCCAGCGGACGTTCGACCACAAGGGCACCCGCGTCATCACGCTCGACACCTCCGGCCTCACCCTGCGCGGCGGCGGCTTCTCCCAGATCAAGGAGGTGCGCGCCCAGCTCGACGCGGCAGCCGAGGACCGCGACGTCGACTCGGTGATGCTGATCGAGCACGTGCCGCCGCGCGACCCGACCGTACAGAAGGGCAGTCAGCTCGGGGACCGCAAGGAGGCGGCTCTGGTCGAACAATGGCTCGCCGACTTCCGCCGTACGACGGGCAAGGGAGCCGCGTTCATCGGCAGCCATGTCGGGGTCTTCCACGCCTCGCACGTCGACGGGGTGCCCTATTTGATCAACGGCAATTCCGGCAAGGCACCGGCCGGCCCGGCGAACGAGGGCGGTTTCACCGGCTGGTCCCTCGTCGGCGCGGACCACGTCTCGCGCGGCGAACAGGCCGCCGCCCGGCAGAATCCGTGGCAGGGCGCGCCCGACTGGGTCTCCGTACAGACCAGGGCGCATGTCGACGCGCTGGCCCTCGACGCCCCGTCCGTCCTCGCTGCCGGAAACACCGCGAAGGTCGCGGCGACCGTCACCCAGGGCGCCCGCAGCGTTCCGGTCGCGTTCCCGCTGGCTGCCGACTGGACCGGGTCCCCGAACGTCCGGATCGGCGACCGGGACGGGGCCCGCCACCGGCACGTGGCGGTCTTCGACCCGGTCACCGGCACACTCACGGCGCTCCGGCCGGGCACGGTCACGCTCGCGGTGACGGTCAACGGGACGACGCAGCGGACGCAGATCCAGATCGCCGCAGCAGGCTCCGCTTCGGCAGCCTGACCAACGGCGTCGGTCCGCAACCCACGTGTGGACACAGCGGTCCCGCACCCGGCCCTCCGCAGAGAGCCGGATGCGGGACAGCTGCTTGCACCATGCTTTTATACCTTGCGGTAGGAGTACGCCTCCGACGCCGCGGCCTCCACCGCAGCCAGATCGCCGCCCGCCGACGCGGTGACCAGTGCGGCCACCGCGCCCTCGATGAACGGCGCGTCCACCAGGCGTGCCCCGTCCGGCAGTTCGTCGCCCTCGGCCAGCATCGACTTGACCGTGAGCACCGCACTGCCGAGATCGACCAGCACCGCGATCCCCACGCCGCCGTCGACGGAACGGGCGGCTTCGGCAATCAGCTCCGCACTGGTGCCGAGCCCACCCGTCTGCGTGCCACCGGCCGCGGCCACCGGCGCCGTCGCACCACCGGCCGCCAGCCCCCTGGCCAGCTCGGCGACCGCCTCGGCGACCGGCCCGCTGTGCGAGACCAGCACGATCCCGACCTGCTTCTCCCCGCTCATGCGTCGTCCCCGTTCCCGCCGCTTGCGCCGCTCGTCCCGGCAAGTGCGGCGATCAGCAGTGCCGAGGACGTCGCCCCTGGATCCTGGTGCCCGATGCTGCGCTCACCGAGATAGCTCGCCCTGCCCTTGCGGGCCTGCATCGGTACAGTGGCGGCGGCGCCCGCCTCCGCTGCGTCCCGGGCCGCTCCGGGCGACGTCCCGAGCGCCGCGACGCCCGGCAGCAGCGCGTCGAGCATGGTCTTGTCCCCGGCCTGCGCCCCGCCCAGCTGGGCGACGGCTGCGACACCCACGGCGAACGCCTCGGCCAGCTGTTCCTCCGTCACGGCGGGCGCATCGCCCAGCGCCTTCCCCGTCCGCCGCAGCAGCGTCCCGTACAACGGCCCCGAAGCACCGCCGACCGTCGAGATCAACTGCCGTCCCGCAAGTATCAGTACGGCCCCCGGCGTCTGCGGGGACTCCTTCTCCAGCACTGCGGTCACTGCGGTGAATCCGCGCTGCAGATTGCTGCCGTGATCGGCGTCCCCGATCGCCGAGTCGAGTTCGGTGAGGTGATGCGCCTCGCGATCCACCGCGGCGGCGGCTGCGGCCATCCAACGGCGGAAGAAGTCGGCGTCCAGCACAAGATCTCCTTGTCCCTGAAGCATCGTCATGGATGTACGGGCGACGTTCTCAGCGGCCCCAGCGGAGGGCGGGTGTCTCCACCGGCGCGTCCCAGAGCCGCAGCAGCTCCTCGTCGAGCTGGCACAGCGTCACCGAACATCCCGCCATGTCGAGCGAGGTCACATAGTTCCCCACGAGCGTACGAGCCACGGAGACATGCCGCTCGGACAGCACCCGCTGCACCTCGGCATTGAACCCGTACAGCTCCAGCAGGGGCGTCGCCCCCATCCCGTTGACCAGCACGAGCACCGGACTGGTCGGCTGCAGATCGTCCAGCACCGCGTGCACCACGAAGTCGGCGATCTCCCGCGACGTCATCATCGGACGTCGTTCCCGCCCCGGCTCACCGTGGATCCCGATCCCCAGCTCCAGCTCGCCGGGCGGCAGATCGAAGGTGGGGGAGCCCTTGGCGGGCGTGGTGACGGAACTGAGCGCCACCCCGAAGCTCCGCGACGCCTCGTTCACCTGCCGGGCGATGGCCTCCACCCGCTCCAGCGGTGCACCCTCGTCGGCGGCCGCCCCCGCGATCTTCTCGACGAACAGTGTGGCCCCCGTCCCGCGCCGCCCGGCCGTGAACAGACTGTCCGTCACCGCCACGTCGTCATTGACGAGCACCTTTGCGACCTGCACGCCTTCGTCCTCGGCGAGTTCGGCGGCCATCTCGAAGTTCAGCACATCACCGGTGTAGTTCTTGACGACGAACAGCACCCCGGCGCCACTGTCGACCGCGGCGGCGGCGCGCACCATCTGGTCAGGGACCGGCGAGGTGAACACTTCACCGGGACAGGCGGCGGACAGCATCCCCGGCCCGACGAACCCGGCGTGCAACGGCTCATGCCCCGACCCACCCCCGGAGACGAGCGCCACCTTTCCGGCCACGGGAGCATCGCGCCGCATGACGACACGGTTGTCGACATCCACGGTCAGTTCGGGGTGAGCGGCGGCCATACCGCGCAATGCGTCCGCAACGATGGTCTCCGGGACGTTGATCAGCATCTTCAACGGTATCTCCTACGAGGCGTAGCAGCCAGGTCCCTGAGCAGGATTCGACCTGGTCAGCGGGGATGTTCGGGGTTGTGACCCTGGGTGGTCGGTGGCGGTGTCGGGCGGGACTGATGCTGACTCAGTGCCGACCTTCGTGGCTAGCCATCAGGAGCACTCCGATCATGTCGTTGCTGACGTGATGAGGACACCAGTATTAATAGGGCATGCGTGATCAGGGAAGCGACGCGTCGATTGGGACGCGCGGATCCGTCGGCGCTCCGCTTCACCTCGTTGTCAGGAGGGCCTCGGTGCGCGGTCCCGCGTGAATGTCCGGCAACAGTTCAGCGCCCGACGGGGTCGGGGCATCCGTGCGGGCCGGTCGGGGATCTCCGTCGTGCTGTCTGTCAGGGTGTACCGCAGCGTGCCCGAGGGAGGCATCATCGGCGCGCGGCTTCGGCCGCCGAGCGGCAGCGGTTGCCCGGTCGCGGGGAGACGTGAGCATCCGCAACACCGAATCGGCTATGTGGCACGCGCGGAGCGGCCACGGGCGGTCAGGCCGCCGGTAACGGCGCGGATCTGGCGCAGCTCGACGACCACGTCCGCGAGGGACGCGGAGGCCGGAGCGGCGACGAGCGCGGGGCATCCGCCGACCGGTGGATGGCCGTCCAGCGTGTCCGCCAGTATGTCCAGGGCGCGGACGACCTCGACACCCTCCTCGGAGGAGGGGCGCTCGGCGCCGTACTCGATAGTGACGGCGCAGGCGGTGACGGCGTCCACGATCCGCTCGGAGGAGACGGCGACAGGGAACCAGCCGGCATGCCGTCCCCGCCGTGAGGGCAGCTCGGCGGCCACGATCTCTGCGGCGGCGCGGGCCTCGGCCAGGGCGCTGTAGGCGGCCCGGCGCAGTACCCAGCGGTCCTCAGGACGCTCCCCGGCCGGGACGGTCAGGACGTGCTCCAGGTACTCCCGGGTGCGGCGCAGCGCCTCGGCCATCAAGTGGCCGACCCGGGCGGTCGGGTCGGTGAGGGCAGGCAGGTGCCCGATGACGAGGACGATGCCGCAGGCGATCGTCGTGTCCAGCAGGCGAACAGGCGCCGCCTGGGTGTCGCCGCCGGCCCACACGAACGCCAGCACAGTCAGGGTGACGACACCGGTCTGCAGGGCGAAGTGGCGGCTCGCCACCGGCACGAGCGCGCCCGCGACCCCCGCGCAGACCACCGTCCACCAGACGCCGTCGCTCAGCGCCGCCGCGGGCACCGCGAAGACCAGGACGGCGAGCACCGTGCCGACGAAGCGGCTGACGATCCGCGAGAACAGCGGCCCGATGTCCGGCTTCACCGCGAACGCGGCCGTGACCGGCAGCCAGTACCAGTGGTCCGCGTGCAGGGCGAGCGCCAGGGCGGCACTGGCCGTGACGCACATCGCCACCCGCAGCCCGTACTCACGTCCGGCCGGTCCCAGCACCCGGCGGCGCAGCATCAGCGCGGTCCCGGCCGCGGGGAGCGGCGCGGCGTCCTCCGCCCGCGCCACGCCCGGGACCG
The DNA here is from genome assembly GCF_040608395.1 of Streptomyces sp. NPDC005181. Classification (NCBI taxonomy): domain Bacteria; kingdom Bacillati; phylum Actinomycetota; class Actinomycetes; order Kitasatosporales; family Streptomycetaceae; genus Streptomyces; species Streptomyces sp. NPDC005181. The sequence goes on along the minus strand of NZ_JBEXID010000056.1, from coordinate 33,892 downwards.
TCCGAGCGAAGACCACGGTGGCCCGCAGCAATGCCCGGTCGAAGGCGGCACCGGCCGCAGTGCTCGTCCCAGGGGCGGGCAGCGCCCCGGGCGGCAGGCCCGTGCGCACTGCCGCGGCGAGTCGCCGCGGCCCCTCCCCGACCCGGGGCGCCAGGGGCTGCCCCTCCCAGAGCAGGGCGAACCCGGCGTCGCACAGTGCTGTGGCCACCGCGAAGCGTTCGGCGAGCAGTAGTTCCGCCGGGCGAACGGGTCGTCGCAGAAGCCGCAGGAACAGGCGACGCAGCCGCAGGGCCTCGTCGCCACGGTCCAGGGCCGCGGTCAGCCGACGCCGGGCGGCCTCCGCGCCGGGACTGCCGACGGCGTCCAGCGCGTCGGCCAGCGCCTCGAAGATCCGCGCCAGCGCCGCCAGCTCGCCGTGCAGGGCGCCGCCCACCGCGGGCGGCGGGCGGAGCACGAGCCTGAGCAGGAGCAGCCAGCCCGCCCCAGCGAGAAAGCAGAGCGTCTTGAACCAGGCCGCCCCCGGCAGGGGGAGCCCAACCCCGATGATCGACATGACCAGTGCCTGCATACCGGCCCGAGAGCACACCGGGCCCGCCACGCTCACCGCGCCCGACGCCGCGCCGATCGCGAACAGCACCGGCAGCACCCACCAGGTGGAGGGCACCGCAGCTGTCGCCGCCCCTGAGAGCACTCCGAGCGCCCCAGCCACGGCGGCCAGTCCGATGTGCACGACGCCTGTGCTCCGTGTTCCCGGCAAGTCGTTCAAGCTCGCGAACAGCGCTCCGAACCCGGCCAGCACGCCGATCTCGATCCGCCCCAGCGCCAGCCCGGCCGCCAGCATCGGCCCCGCTGCCAGGGCTCCCCGCAGGACGGCCGGCCATGGTACGGGCCCGCGCTGCCACTGCAGTGTGTGGGCCAGCCACGACGGCAGGACGGGACGGCGGCCGGAGCCACGGAGCGGCACGGGCGTACCTCACTCGCAGGAAGGGCGGCAGGAAACGGGAACGCAGACCCGGGCATTTCCGGCCGACGACTCGCCCTCGGCCTAACTGCCTGCGATGCCGCCCCGGCTGTCTGATCATCGCGGTGGCATGTCCCGATATCTCGTACCGACCGCGCTCCCGGCACGGGGTCGGCAACGACGATTGCCCCAGTCAGGGAGAGCTGTCCGGACTGCCGCTGGGGGTCAGCTCGCGGGACTCTGCGGTTCTTCCTCGTTGCGGATGGTCAGCTCGCCGTCGGCGACGTCGATCCGGAGGCGGCTGTGGGGCTGCAGGTTGCCGTCGAGCAGCATGCGGGAGAGCCGGTTGTCGACCTCGCGCTGGATCGTACGGCGCAGCGGGCGGGCGCCGTATTCGGGCTGGTAGCCGCGTTGGGCGAGCCATTCGACTGCGGCCAGGGTTACCTCGACGGTGACGTCCTGAGCGCGGAGCCGGCGCCGGGAGTCGTCCAGCAGCATGTTGGTGATCTGCCGTAGCTGCTGGTCGGCGAGCTGGCGGAAGATCACGATCTCGTCGATGCGGTTGAGGAACTCCGGCCGGAAGTGTTCACGCAGTGGGCGCAGCACCCGCTCGCGGCGGGCCTGCTCGTCGGCGTCCGCGTCCCCGGTACTGAAGCCCATCGCGCCGCCGCGACCGGTGATGGCCTGCGAACCGAGGTTGCTGGTCATGACGATGACGGTGTTCTTGAAATCGATGGTGCGGCCCTGGGAGTCGGTGAGCCGCCCGTCGTCGAGTACCTGCAGCAGGATGTTGAAGACGTCCGGGTGTGCCTTCTCGATCTCGTCCAGGAGCACCAGCGAGTAGGGGTTCCTGCGCACTGCTTCGGTGAACTGTCCGGCTTCCTCGTGGCCGACATAGCCGGGGGGAGCGCCGACCAGGCGGCTGACGGTGTGCCGTTCCTGGTACTCGCTCATGTCGAGGCGGATCATCCGGTCCTCGCTCCCGAAGAGCGCCTCCGCGAGCGCGCGGGCGAGTTCGGTCTTGCCGACGCCGGTGGGGCCGAGGAAGAGGAAGCTCCCGATCGGGCGGCCGGGGTCGGCCAGACCCGCCCGCGAGCGCAGGACGGCGTCGGCGACGGCGGTCACCGCTTCGTCCTGGCCGATGACGCGCTTGTGCAGATGTTCCTCCAGGCTCAGCAGCCGGTCCCGCTCCTCCTGGGTCAGGCTGCTGACGGGAATCCCGGTCTGGCGGGACACGATGCCGGCGATGTCCTCGACGGTGACCTCGACAACGTGGTTGCGCGGCTGCTGCGCGTGGCTTCCCTCGCCGATCCGCCGGTCGAGGTCGGCGAGTCGGTCGCGCAGCTCGGTCGCCCGCTCGTACTGCTCGGCGGCGACGGCCTGGTCCTTGTCCCGCGTGAGTTGCTCCACTTCGCGTTCCAGAGCACGGATGTCGGTGCCGCGGGTGGAGGAGCGCAGCCGGACCCGTGCGCCGGCCTGGTCCATGAGGTCGATCGCCTTGTCGGGCAGGAAGCGGTCGGTGAGATAGCGGTCGGACAGCTCGACGGCGGCGAGCAGAGCCTCGTCGGTGTAGCGGACCTGGTGATGGGCTTCGTAGCGGTCCTGGAGACCACGCAGGATCTCGACGGCGTCCGCCGGGCTGGGCTCGGGGACCAGAACCGGCTGGAACCGGCGGGCGAGTGCGGCGTCCTTCTCGATGTAGCGGCGGTACTCCTCGAGCGTGCTCGCCCCCACGACATGGAGTTCACCGCGGGCGAGGGCGGGCTTGAGCATATTGCTCGCATCCATTGGGCCGCCCTCGGAGCCGCCGCCCGCCCCGACGACGGTATGCACTTCGTCGATGAAGACGATCAGCTCGCCCGAGTGGGCGCGGATTTCGTCGATGAGGCCGGTGAGCCGTTCCTCGAAGTCCCCACGGAAGCGGGTACCGGCAACGACTCCTGAGAGGTCGAGCTGGACGACACGCCGACCGAGCAGGATGTCCGGCACGTCGCCGTCCGCGATGCGCTGGGCCAGTCCCTCGACGATGGCGGTCTTTCCCACTCCGGCTTCGCCGATCATGACGGGATTGTTCTTGCTTCGGCGGGCGAGGACCTCAATGGTCTGTTCGATCTCCTGGTCACGGCCGATGACCGGGTCAATGCGGCCCTCCCCGGCCAGGTCGGTGAGGTCGCGGCCGAACTTGTCCAGGTTGGGTGTGTTTCGTTCGCCGGCGCCGGGACGCTGGCCGGCGCTGCCGGGCATGGGTGCGAGACCGTCCCGGGCGCCGGCGGGCGGCGAGAAGTGCGCGTCGTACAGCATCTGCCCTGCTGCGGAGTCGCGGTTGGCGGCGAGTGCCACCAGCACGTGTTCCGGGCCGATATAGGAGGCGCCGGTGGAGCGTGCGATCTCATGGGCGTCGAGCAGAGCGCGCTTGACCGCCGGCGTGACGGCGATGTAGTTGCGTGGCGGCCCTTCCCCGGCCTGCCGGTCGATCTCGGCGGCGAGCGCGTCGGGATCGGCACCCGCCCGCGCGATCATGCGACGAGTCGGCTCGGTGGAGAGTGCGGCCCGCAGGAGGTGTTCCGTGTCGAGGTCCGTGCTCCCGTGCCGGGCGGCGTAGGACGCTGCGACGGTGACGAGCTGCCGCGCGGGGCCGCTCAACAGGCGGCTGAAGTCGATGCGCCGCGAGTCGGGTGGCTCCCCACCCTGTCCGCTGCCGAGAAAGTGCGAGAGGAAGTCTCCGAGGGGGTCCGGACCGTGGTCCTCTGGACCCTTCTGTCCGTCGGTCATGGGTATCCGTCCCCGTGGTCCGGGCGGACCGGGCCACGCTGTCTCAGTGCACGTGCAGCCGTGTTGGACGCGGTCCCGCAAGTCCGGCGTGACCACAGATCGCCGCAACCCCACTTGGCCTAATTTAGACGATATGTGCGCTATGTGTCGGTCAATCGAGCGGGGAGCGAAGGGACCCGCAGGGCTGCCTAATAGCGCACATGTTCGAATGCGAGGTACGCTCGATCCATGGCATCGATCCAGCTCCAGGGGTCCCTGTTCGACCAGGGCGACGAGGTGTGTCTGCGTCCACTGGACGGGCTCCGTAGAACCGGGCTCGGCGACGGCGCCTGGATCGACTTCCTGCCGGGCTGGCTGAGTGGCGCCGACGCGCTGTTCGAACAGCTGGCCACGGACGTTCCCTGGATGGCCGAGCGACGGCAGATGTACGAGCGGATCGTGGACGTCCCGCGCCTGCTCGCCTTCTACCGCGCCGGCGAACCGCTGCCGCACCCCGTCCTCGACGAGGCGCGGCATGCACTCTCCACGCACTATGCAGCCGAGCTCGGTGAACCCTTCACGACAGCCGGCCTGTGCCACTATCGCGACGGGCGCGACAGCGTGGCCTGGCACGGCGACCGCATCGGCCGGGGCGCCCGCGAGGACACGATGGTCGCCATCCTGTCCGTGGGAGCGTCCCGCGACCTGCTGCTGCGCCCTCGATCCGGCGGTGATGTCGTCAGGCGACCGCTCGGGCACGGCGACCTGATCGTGATGGGCGGTTCCTGCCAGCGGACCTGGGAGCACGCCATCCCCAAGACCGCGAGAGCCGCGGGAGGACGCATCAGCATCCAGTTCCGGCCGCACGGGGTGCAGTGACTCGTGCCGATGGCACGCAGGGGTCGGTGCCGGCGCGCGCGGCCGCCTGCTCTGCCGCTCGCCCAGCAGGCACCTGCCGGCAAGAAGCCAGACTTCCGCCCCCTCGGCCACGGGGCGCGCGACCCGCTACGTCACACTGGTGGTCCCGTCACCGAACGAGCGAGGCGACCGATGGCTCTGCAGTTCAGCGCCACCAACCCCGAACACCCCGCGTTCCTTCTCGCACTGCCCTGGCACCTGCCGCTCGAAGAATGGCCGGAGAAGCATCTGGTGACGCTGCCGCGCGGCATTTCCCGTCACGTCGTGCGCTATGCACGAGCGGGGGCCGACGTGGTGGCCGTCAAGGAGCTCGCCGAACGGCCGGCGGTACGAGAGTACGAGCTGTTGCGCACGCTGGCCCGGCTCGGGATACCCGCGGTGGACCCTCTCGCGGTGGTTACCGGGCGCACCGGCACCGACGGGGGACCGCTGGAGCCCGTGCTGATCACCCGTCATCTCAACGGGTCCCTGCCCTACCGCTCGATGTTCGAGACCACCATGCGCCCGACCACGGTGCACCGGCTCATGGACGCACTCGCCGTACTGCTGGTCCGGCTGCACCTGGCGGGGTTCGCGTGGGGCGACTGCTCTCTGTCCAACACACTCTTCCGCCGGGACGCCGGCGCCTATGCCGCCTACCTTGTAGATGCGGAAACCGGCGAGGTGCACAACCAACTCAGCACAGGGCAGCGTGATTACGACATCGATCTGGCCCGGGTGAACATCAGCGGAGAGATGCTGGACCTGGAGGCCGCGGGTGCGCTCCATCCCTCGGTGGATCCGATCGCCTTCGGCGCTGAGATCTGTCAACGGTACGAGGAGCTGTGGAGTGAACTGACTCGTACGTCGGTCTATCCGGCCGGCAAATATCACTACATCGAACGTCGTGTGCGTCGGCTCAATGATCTCGGCTTCGACGTCGCCGAGATGCAGATCGTCAACTCTTCGAGCGGCGACACGATCACGTTCGTCCCCAAGGTTGTCGACGCAGGACATCATCAACGCCAGCTGCTGCGCCTCACCGGCCTCGACGCCGAGGAGAACCAGGCCCGACGACTCCTCAACGACCTCGAGAGCTGGATGGCGACGCAGGAGGACTACGCACCTGGCGACGCGCTCGGCGCCCGTGCGGAGGTGCTCGCCCACCGCTGGGTCCGCGAGGTGTTCAGGCCTACGGTACGTGCCGTTCCGCAAGAACCCCGGAGTTCCATGGACGCGGCCGAGCTCTATCACGAGCTGCTGGAACACCGGTGGTACATGTCCGAGCGCGCACAGCTGGACATCGGTCTGGAGGCAGCAGTGGCGGACTACATCACCAGTGTTCTTCGTCGCCCCGAGACCGAAGTGCCGTCGGCGAGCGATTCGCCGTAGTCCGCGTGCCCCCGACGGCCGGGCGAGCGGTGCATGTCTTCCGCCTTGATGCAGGTGATTGCTTCAGGTCACACCACCATCGGCGCCCACTGACAGTCCTGCTCTGTCTGCTGGGCTCGGCTGCGTACGGCCATCTTGCCTGCAACCATCCGGCCCCTGACGTCAACTGTGGTGTGGGTCACGGGATTTGAGGTGCCGCAATGGAAAGGTGCCGACCTGACGTGCGTCGAGGTTGCGTCCGAGGCGGGATGCGAACCGGTGCAGGCGGGGGAGGCCACAGTCGACTGCAGGTGCTCTTGTTCCTGCCGTCCTCGGCGTCGGCAGCCGCGCCCCGCGCGTGAGCTGCTGCGAGCGCGTTCCCTCGTGGGATGAGGGAAGCTGGCTGGTGTGAAAGGTGAGCGGTTGCGATTCGACGGCTGGATCGCCGGCGTGGGGACGTCCTCCGGAACCCGGCTGGTGGTGGGTCACTGGCCCCGTTCACCCTTCGGGCCGTTCAGTGATGTGATGATTCAGTACCCGGACGGCGAGCGGTTGCTGATGGCACCGTCCCGTGCCATCGCTGACTTCGTCGCCGCCACCTACCGCTTCGAGCGCATCGAGGTCGTTCCCGTCACGGTCCGGCCGGGCGGCTCCGAGTGGAGCATTCAGGCCGGTCCGCTGAGTCTGCACCTGAGCATCGGGTACCGGTCCCCGCTGGGATGGGTGCTGCGTGCCGTGCCCGCCCCGCTGGCCAGGAGTCGGCGCTGGGCGGCACTCTGCGACCTCGCTGCCCGGCTCATGCCGGGCGTCCGCACTCTGGGCAGTGCCGGCTCGGGGCGTCGGGAGTGGTACGGAGCCCACGACGTGCGGCCCATTCTCGGTGCGGAAGCCGTGCTCGGCGGAGCCGGACTCGGGGCGCTGGCACCGCTCGATCCACCCGTGGAATTCGGGTTCGGTTCCGCACCCCGCCGGCCGGCTCTCGTACGTGTCACGACAACGGTGGAGCTGGCAGCGGCACCGTCGTGAGCGGTCTCCGCCCACACTCCGGCACCCGCGGGCGATGGTCGGTGACTGCCGGAGCGTGTCCCTCGCACAGTTGCCGTCGTGACGACGCACTCGTCGTCACGACGGAGCGGACAGGGGCGCTTCCCGCCCAGCGGGGTCCCGCGTCGCTCACCTTCGGATGCGCTCGCCCTGATCACGTGCGCCGGTCGGCACACGCCCGTCGGGCCGGGCCACCGAGGGCAACTGGATACGCGGAGGGGGCGATCAGAAGCCGAAGACCGATCCTTCGGTCAGACTCGCCTGCATCTCACAGTCGTTACCGAAGGTGGCCGACCAGGAGACGCTCCTGCCCTGCCACACACCGGTCGCGTTGACGACGACGGGGTCCCACTGACGCGTGCAGCTTCGCTGCGGCGGCATGGTCAGCTGGGTGAACTCGCCGTCGACCGCGAGCAGGTCCGCACACGCTGCAGCGGGCGAGGGGTGAGTGCCGGTGGGGCGCGGGGCGCAGCTCAGGGTGACGGCTCGCTGGACGGTGACCGAGGTGCCGCTGCTCTTGCCGACCGATAACACGAGGGCCGACGGGGCGTAGAGGCTGGTCGGCTGAGCGGGCTGGGCCTGCGCGATACCCATGGCGCCCATGCCCGTCATGGTCAGTGCAGATGCTGTGGCGATTGCGCCGACTCTGCCGAGGCTGTACCGCATGTGTGAATCTCCTTCGCTAGGGAGTGCGATTGCGGTCGGGAGTCTTGTGCATGCAGACAGTGAGTGCACATCGATCGGCTCTTTCCGGCCCGGCTCGCCGGGGACGTATCGACCGAATGGTCGTTCGGCCAGCTCGGAAGTGGTGTGTGGGCCCCGCGAGGGGTGTCCGGCATGTGGACAGAATTCGGTGGTACAACCGCGAACTACTGTCTGACCTGCAACTTTGCCGAGGTGGTTCTTGCGCGAAACTTCACGCTTCGGCCGGAAAGCAGCGCCTGAAGCCGCTCCACCGCCGTCGGTCGTCGCGGGGATGCTCGGCTATGCACCGTCCACACCGAGGCTGTCGCGGTCTGCGCTGGAGGAGCTGGAAGGAGTACACCCCGGCTACCGCAGCCAGTGATCAAACAGCCTGTCAGTGCCAGGGTCGGGTGTCCGGTGTGGGCAACGGGCGCAATGTGGACCAGCGTTCCAGCAGGCGTGCGGCCATTGCCTCGCTGAGGTCACCGAGTGCATGCAAATTGTCGTGGCCGCGGGTTAGGCCGGCGACTGCGCCAAGTCGGTGGACCAGGCGTTCCCGAGCGGAAACGTAGCCCCACTCGAAGTCCTCCGCCGGCACCCGTGCGAGGTGGTCGACCGACTCGCGGTGGGCGCGTTCGACGAGCGAGTCCCCTCGGATCAGCCAACCGGCGCAGGCGTCGGCGAGGTCACCGGGGACGTCCGCGCCGGTGAGGTTACGCCAGGTGGCACGGTAGATGTCCTCGACTTCCGCAAGCGGCGTGGCGGTGACCGACATGGCGCACCAGCAGGTCGGGAAACCGATGCGGAAGTAGGCGAGTTCGACGAGGCCGTTGCCCAGCGACGCCTGTTCGAAGTCGACGAAGCGGACGCCGGTGGCGGTGCGCAGATCGTTGCCGGGGCAGGGGTCTCCGTGGAGCAGGGCATGGTGAGGCGTGGGGTCCAGCCGGTCGCTCAGTGCAGCGAGTTCGTTCGGCACTGCCGGTGGGACGGGGACGCCAAGCGCCTGGGCGAGAGCGATGAAGGACTCGACGTCGGCGGCGGTCGGTCCGGACCAGGTGGGGAGCGTGCCTGTATCAGCCGGCCCGGTGAGTGAATGAAGCCGGGCGAGGGCCTCGGCATAGCCCGGCAGCCAGTCGTCAGCCGCTCCGAGATTGTCCAGGTACTCCAGGACCATCACTCGGGAGGCCGGGTCTGTTGCGAGTAGCGCCGGGGCGACGGTCGGTCGGGTGGCCCGTGCGGCTAGCCGCAGCGCGGCAACCTCCCGCGCGTAGCGTGCTTCCCCGTCGGGCCCGGTGCCCCCTCCGTCGGCGATCTGTTTGACGATCACCCGGCTACCACCGCGCAATTCGACCCGCCATACCCGGGAGCGCGGACTGCTGTCCAGGAGGGTGGCCTGCGTGGGGGAGCCCACTGCGGAGCGCAGCTCGTCGCTGATCGGTACCTGGGTCGGCATGATGGTCAGCGTAGGGCGTTCCGCCGCACAGAGTACAACTATGTTCAAGGGCGCCATTGTTGTGCCGTTGACGACGGAAGCCAGTAGCCGGCCCTCGCTCGGCGACGTTCCTGCTTGCCCAGGACGTTCTGAGCCGGCTGTCCTCTTGTGTGGTCAGCGATCACCTCATGGCTGGACCCGGCGGGCCTGCGGGAGCGGGTCAGCCGGTCATGGACCGCTGAGCACCGTCCATCACCGCAGGGACCCGCCGGGTCCCGGCTCTCGGCCAGCCGTTGACGCAGGCGTTACCCGCCGCCGGGTTGAGTACTCCGATGACGTTCACGGCGATGCCGCAAGCGTTGACCGGGATGCTCACCGGTACCTGCACGACATTGCCGGACAGCAGCCCGCCCGAGCCCGTCGCGGTGCCGACGGCCCCCGCGGATGCTTCTTTCTCGACGGTCAGGGTCGCGGAGTCCGGGGGGTTCAGGCCAACCGTGGTGATCCCTTCAGGACGGTTGACGTAGGTTCCCGCCTTGTCAGCGGTGACGTTCACCGTGACCGTACAGAACTTCTCGCCGGCGGCCAGGTCGCCGCCTGCCAGAGCAACGGATGAGCCCCCTGCGGCCGCGGAGGCAGTGCCGTCGCCGCAGGTCGTCGACACATTCGCGTCGGAGGCCACGCTCAGTCCGTCGGGCAGGCTGTCGGTGAAGCCGAAGTCGTTCTTCGCAGCCAGTTCACTGGTGTTCGTCACTGAGCCTTTTCCGACCTGACGGTACTGGCCGCGTGTTGGACGGATCTGCGGAACGATGATGCTCCTGGTAGACGGGTTCTCGATCAAGATCGCCCGCAGCTACCAGGAGCTTCGCGTGCTTGTCTACCCATCGTCGATCGACCTGTCCAGTCGCACTCTGCGGTGCCTGACCGGACGACTCGCCGCCCGGCGAGGGGAGATCGGGACCCGATGGCGGCGCCTCACCGCCGGTCGTCAGGCTCTCCTCGCCCTGGCCCATCTGCGATGCGGCGACACGTACGCCCGGCTCGCCGCCGGGTTCGGTATCGGCATCGCGACTGTATTCCACTACATACGCGAGGCCGTCGAGGTGCTGGCCAACCTCGCACCCACCCTGGCCGAGGTGATGCACATCGCACGGACCAAGGCGTTCGTGATCCTGGACGGCACCCTGCTACCGATCGACCGGATCGCCGCCGACACCCCTTACTACTCAGGCAAACACAAACGCCACGGCATGAACATCCAAGTCCTCACCGATCCCTTCGGGCGGCTGCTGTGGGCCTCGCCCGCACTACCCGGCTCCACCCACGACCTGACCGCCGCCCGCACCCACGGAATCGTCGAGGCACTCACCGAGGCCGGCCTCAAGTGCTGGACCGACAAGGCATATCAAGGCGCCGGCGGCTCCATCCGGGTGCCCTTCCGCGGCCGTCATCTCAAGCGGTGGAAGCGTCGGCACAACATCACGCATGCCAAGATCCGCTGCCTCGGCGAGCAGGCCATGGCCACTCTGAAGGGCTGGCGCCTCCTGCGGAAGCTCCGCTGCAGCACCAACCGCATCACCGCGATCGTCCAGGCCGTTCTCGCCCTTCATCACGCGTCAGCGTGAGGTTGGAAAAGGCTCTGTGTACCCGGGCGAGCCCGGCTACGAGTCGCACCGAGACGGCGACGGCGTCGGCCAGGAATTGGGCTGACATCGCGCCCACCCGCCCTTCGAACGGGCGGGCGCCCGCGAGGGCGTCGACGCCTCTGTGGGCTCCGCCCACCCCGCGGCTCGCTGCTGTCCCCTGCCCGATGCAGGCCGGGCGCCGACTGATGCTGGTTCGGCCGGTGGGGAGAAGCTTCGCGCCGATATTCTGCACAACATGATCAACTCATACGCGGGCCTTGACGATGTTGGGGTTGCGATAGCTGCGGCACGTGCCGGCGCGGACGTGGTGCGCAATCTGTACGGCCAGGGGCTCACCCGCATCGACAAGGGCGCCGGGGACTTCGCCACCGCCGCCGATGTGGAGGCCGAGAAGGCGATTCTCGGCGTCATCCGTACCGCCCGGCCCGATGATGCGGTGCTCGGCGAGGAGGGCGGGCAGCAGGGCGCTGCCGACGCGGTGCGCCAGTGGTTGGTGGATCCCTTGTGCGGCACTCTGAACTATGCCGTCGGCAACATGCTGGTTGCCGTCAACGTGGGGCTGCGCGACGGGGCGGCGGCGGTGGCCGACCCGTTCAGCGGCGAGGTCTTCTTCACCGACGGTGAGACCGCCCGGGTGCGGCAGAACGGGGCCGATACGCAGCTGGCGCCCACGCCTGCCACCCAACTGGTGGACGTCAACCTGGATCCGCCATTTCCGAGTGCGCCCGGGCTCCGGGCCGTGGACTTGCTGGCCCACCCCGGGTTCGTCGAGCGGTTCCGGCCGCGAGTAGTGTCCACGACGCTGGCGTTGGCCTGGGTCGCCGCCGGCAAGCGCGCCGCGTATGTCACCGATGGCGGCGACCTGTCCGGGAGCGTGCATTTCGCCGCGGGCATCGCTGTGTGCCGGGCCGCCGGCTGCGTAGTAACCGGGATCGACGGCGCCCCGATCGGGCAGGCAGGCCGCGGGCTTGTCGTGGCCGCCGACGCCGAGACCCACGGGCTGCTGATGTCGATGATCCGTAGCCGTAGCTAGAACTGCACCTGAAGCTCGCTCCATGTGTTGCTCATCGATCCCCCGGCGCCTGCCGAATAGGTAGGGAAACGAAAGCTGAACTGCCGTTTTGCCTTTGGCAGTTCGGCTGTACAGGTTCTCGACGGCGCATTACGTGGAGCGCGTGGCGGACCTGCCGCCGCAGCTCGGTGACGAGTTCCGCGTGAGTCCGCGGCGGACCGACGGGTGAGCCGTCGTGCTCCGGCAGGGCACCGCCGTCGAGCGTCGCGTCGAGGTTTCGAGCAGCTCGGTCAAGGTGCACGAGCCGCTGCGGTGTGCGCTTCACCGGCGGGCTGCTGTCGCACTGCTCCTCTGCGTCGGGGCTGGAGCGCGCGAGGCGCTCCAGCCCCTCCGGATCGTCCGGGTCAGGAAGTGGGCAGTTCGCCGCAGACCGTGCGGGCCGCGGCGACCAGGTTCTCCAGCGAGGCGCGAGTCTCGGGCCAGCCGCGGGTCTTCAGGCCGCAGTCGGGATTGACCCACAGCCGTTCGGCGGGGATCGCCTTCAGGCCGGTACGCAGCAGATCAGCCGCCTCCTCGGCGCTCGGCACGCGCGGGGAGTGGATGTCGTACACGCCGGGTCCGGCCTCGCGCGGGTAGCCGTGGTCGGCGAGTTCGCGGGCGACCTGCATGTGGGAGCGGGCGGCCTCCAGACTGATGACGTCGGCGTCGAGGTCATCGATGGCCTGGACGATGTCCCCGAACTCCGCGTAGCACATGCGCCCGTGAGTTCGCCTGCAGGTCCTCTCGACCGAAGCGGCCGTGGACATGGCGGAGGCTGAACTCCCGCAAGCACGTTCGCGCATACGATGCGGGGCGCGAGGAGAGCTCACTCCGACCGTCCCGCGCCCCGCTCTCCACAGCAGCTGCGGAGCACCACGCCCACGACTGCGGATCCCGGCCCCCTCAGCCCTGGTCGTAGGTGTGGAACCCGTGGCTGCTCTTGCAGCCCTGCCTGCACCATCCGCTGGAGCAGTGGCGGCGGGGCGTAGAGAGGTTCCTTGAACTCGTCGTACAGCGACTGGGCGATGGCGGCCACGGTGTCGAGGCCGATCAGGTGCGCCAGCAGTGGTCCCATGGGATGCGCGCAGCCCAGCTCCATGCCCGCGTCGATGTCGGCGGCCGTGGCGAATCCCGACTCAGCCATTCGGGCCGCCGACAGCAGACAGGGCACGAGCAGGGCGTTGACGACGAAGCCGGCCCGGTCCTGGGAGCGGACCACCGTCTGCCCAGCGCCGTCCCTACGCCGAGACCCAAGCCCTGCGGAAGAGAGTTGACGGCCGTTCGCGATTGGCGAGTGTTCCCCCCAGCGAATGATTCAGGGGTCAGCCCCCGCCAGGGGGCTGACCCTGGGCTGGATGCCAGTGTTTCGCCGACACCACCAGCCGGATGGACGCCCTGCGCGCGGACGGTCGGCTGATCAGCCGCCTGCCGACCGAGTCGCAGTGGTCACCGTTGGCCGACGCCCCGGCGGCGCGCACCTTCACCGCACATGCCGGATGGGTGGTCGCAGCCGCGGGGTCTGAGGACCGCTGCGCCGGCGCCCGGTCCGGCCGCGGGCCGGGAACTGACGGCCGGGCCCGGCCTGGAGCCGACCTGCGGGCCCGGTCGGCCGTGCAGCCGGGCCCGGGCGGCGGCCGACGCCGTCGGCCGGCCCCCGGTCAGTCCGTGCACTGCTGCGGTTCGGACTGCCCGGTGCCGCTCTCGGTGAGAGCCGTGCGCGCGGCCTGCAGCAGTTCTTCGGAGAGCGGGTTGCCCCGGGTGGCGCGGGCGAGGACGAGGGCCCCGACCATGGTGCAGAACTGGGCCATGCCGTCGTCGTCGCCGGTGGCCAGCCGAGCGGCGAGATTCCGTACCCCGTTGTTGTAGACGTGGCGGGCGCGGGCGGCCTGGCCGGGCTCGCGTCCCAGGTCAGCGGCGAATCCGGAGACGGGGCAGCCGTCCCCGGCGTGATCGCGGTGCCAGACCGAGAGGTAGTGCTCGATCAGCGTCCGGCGGGCGGCCTCGTGCTCCTCGAGCGCCGCCGCCGAGTGTGCCGCCGGATCGTCGAAGGCGTGGGCGACGGCCTCGTCGACCAGGTCCTCCTTGGAGGCGAACTGCTTGTAGAACCCGCCATGGGTGAGCCCGGCGGCCTTCATCAGGTCGGCGACGCTGACCGCGGTGCCTTTCTCGCGGAACATCCGGGAGGCGGTGGCTACGACGCGCTGTCGGTTCTCCTGTGCTTGTGCCTGGGACACGCGGCCCACGGAATCACTCTCCTCAGATGGATGTCGCTTGTCATCTATCCTAACCTCCGTTTAGATTTCTAAAGACATCTATTTGATGTCGATGAGATCACCCGGCAGGTCAAGCAGGGCCCTGCGCTGCCTCCCCCACCGTCTGAGGCCGACGGCCTCCGCCCCCGACAGCACTGGAGACCGCTGTGGCATCGCCACCCGCCCCCACCGAGTCCTCGACGCCAGCGGCGTCCACGCCATCCGTGCCGTCCGGACCGTCCGCCCGCCGGGCGGTGCCGGTACGGGCCTGGCTGCAACCAGCGATCGTCGGACTGATCGTGGTCTCGGCCTTCGTCGCCTGTTATGTGGGCCTCCAGCGCAACCCCCAGCCGCACGGCGTGCCGCTGGCCGTGACCGGGCAGCAGCTCGCCACCGAGGTCCGGCACACACTCGGCGACCGCGTCGACGTGCACCAGGCAGCCGAAGCCGCCTCGGCGCGCCGCGCGGTGCTCCACCGTGACGCCGTTGCAGCCCTCGGCCCCAACGGTGACGGCGGACTGCGGCTGGACGTGGCCGGAGCCAACGGCCTGTCCACCACCAACGCCGTCACCGGCCTCGCCGCCACCTATGCGAACCAGGCGGGGCAGCACCTGGAGACCGCGGACATCGTCCCGCTGGCCAAGTTCGACAGTCGTGGACTGAGTACTTTCTATGTGGCTTTCGGTGTGACCCTCGCCGGGTTCGTCCTCGCCCAGAACACCCTGGGCCTCGGCCACGTGCTGGCCCTGCGCCACCGGTTCCGGCTGATCTGGGGCTTCTCGGCGGCCTGCGGCACCATCGCGGCCGCCATCGCCGGACCCGTCATGGGAGCCCTACCGGCACCGTTCCTGCCCCTGGCGGGCGCGCTCGCGCTGCTGGCAGCCGCGGCAGCGTTCACCACCAAGCTGCTCGGCACCTGGCTGGGCCCGCTCGGCGTCCCGGTGGCCACCCTGCTGCTGCTCACCGTCGGCAACTCGACCAGCGGCGCAACCATCGGCGTCGTCCTGCTGCCCGGTCCGGCCCGCATCGTCTCGGGGCTGCTCCCGCCCGGCGCCGCCATACGGGCCGTCGCCGACCTCAGCTACTTCGGCGGTGCCCACGTCGCCGGCCCGCTGATCACCCTCGCGCTGTGGGCCGTGCTCGCGGCGCTTCTGGTGGGCCTGCGGTCCCGGCAGGTCGCCGCCCGGGGCTGAGGGCCCGCTGCCCGGGACGCGCGGGGCCGGCCCCGTGTGCCGACTTGCTGCTCGCCCTGTGGAAGCGGCGACCCGCGAGCCCGCAGTGGATCAGCGGTGACATCGCCGCGGCCAACGCCTCGCTGACAGCTCCGCTGACGCTCTGATCACACCTCAACTCAGATTTTCCATTACTCCGAAGGAGATCGACTGATGGTTACCAGCAACCTTGTTCTTATCCCCGGTGCCGGCGGCGTGGGCCGTACGGTCTTCGAGCAATTGCGCGCTCAGGATGTGCCGGTGCGTTTCATGGTCCGTCGCGAGGACGAGCGTGCGGCTGAGCTGCGGGCGCTCGGCGCGGAGGTCGTCATCGGTGACCTGACCCGGCCCGAGAAGGTAGCGGCCGCGCTGCAGGGCGTGGCGCGGATGTACTTCGCGATGCGCGTGTCGCCGGACCACCTGCTGGCGGCGACCGTGGTGGCCTCCGTTGCGAGGGAGTACGGGAAGCTGGAGGCCCTGGTCGACCTGTCGCAGATGACGGTGTCGCAGATGACCGCCACCAGCACCGAGGAGTCGCACCAGCAGCGGCTGCACTGGCTGGCGGAGCAGGTACTGAACTGGTCCGGCCTGCCCGTGGTGCACATCCGGCCGACGGCGTTCCTGGACACTCCGCTGTTCACCACGCTGGCCGCGCGGTCGATCCAGGAGAACGGCACGATCGCGCTGCCGTTCGGCACCGGACGCACCTCGCCGGTCGCCGTGGACGACGTCGCCCGGGTCGTCGCCACCGTGCTCCGCGACCCGGCTCCGCACATCGGGCAGGTCTACGAGCTGACCGGGCCGCGCTCGGTCGACATGACGGAGCGGGCCGCGGAATTCTCTCGGGCGCTGGGACGACCGGTGACCTACGTGGAAATGCCCCCGGAGAGGTGGGAGGCCCAGCTCCCGAAGCTGGAGATGCCACCGCACCTTGAACAGCACGTCGCCACCATGGCCCAGCTGCACCGGGACAACCGTTACGACCGCACGACCGACGGCGTCGAGCGCGTGACGGGCATCCCCCCGCAGTCGATCGAGGCGTTCGTGGCCGCCCGCAGGGACTTGTACCTGGGCTGAGCCGCCCCGGCCGGCGCCGAGATCCGCAGCATCCTCACCCTCCGCGACAGCGGCGAAGCCCCCTGCGGTCACGTCACCGACCTCATCAACCAGTCGACGCTGACCCGGGCCGGCTGAGCAACCTCCTCGCGGCGGCCCGGGACCCCGGCATGGGGCGCCGGCCCGGCAGCCGGTCGCGCTCGGCTTTGGAGGATGGGAGAAGAGCGAGTGGGGGTGCCCGTGCCGGCCGGCACGGACACCCCCACTCGGGGTCCCGTACGTCAGGCGGCGAGGGATTCCGTGATGGCGTCTGTGCCCTTGGTCAGGGCTTCTGTGACCTGCTCGGGGTTCAGGCCGTTGACCGAGATGATCTCCACATCGGTGATGCCGACGAAGCCCAGCGCACCGCGAATGTAGGGGGCGTGGAAGTCCATCGGCGCGAAGGCGGGGTGCTCCAGGTCGCTGCCGGAGGATCGCAGCACGACCGCCTTCTTCCCGGTGAGAAGTCCGTGCGGCCCGTCGGCGCTGTAGGCGAAGGTCCGGCCGGCCATGAACACCTGGTCGATCCATGCCTTGAAGACGGCGGGGACGTTGAAGTTGTACACCGGGACCCCGAGTACGAGGGTGTCGGCGGCCTCGACCTCACGGATGAGAACGTCGGCGGCCGCGACCGCGGCCTTGGCCTCTTCGGTGTGGTGCTCGGGCGGGGCGAACACGCCGGTGATCCAGTCCGCGCTGACCGGGACGGGGGTCTCGACGGCGAGGTCTCGGTAGGCGACGGTGCCCTGCGGGTTGCGGGCCTGCCAGGCGGCGACGTACTGGGCGGAGAGTCGGCGGGTCAGGGAGTCGCTGGTGCGGGCGCTGGAATCGATGTGGAGCAGGTGAGCCATGGGTGTTCCCATCAAAGGATCATGACTGCCGACGCGAGAGAGCGAGGCAATCGGTGGGGGGTGGGAACCTTCGCGCGGTCGGCCGGCCGCGGTGGGTCGGCCTCGGATGCTTCAGGAAGGTTCGCGACTGCGAGCGTAGTAGTTCTGGATTGAACAATCAAGAATAATCTCGAGATCGTTCTGGATGGCAAGCGGTTGTTCGTGGATGCCGCTCCGGGCGGGGCGCGAGGTCCAGGCGAGAGGCTGTGGGCGCGTGACGACGGCAACCTTGCCCTTGACGTGGAGGTCCACGCTTTGCCTCTTTCTGGATTGATTGATACAGAATTAGGGTGCGTTAATGAGTGCGGGCAGGTCGCGCTGCGGGAGGGGATTCTCGCTCAAGCCGGTCAAGCCCGAACTGGTCTAGTCCAGGGTGCGCATGGCGGCGGCGACAGCCGATTCGACGAACTCCCGCCCTGCCCGGGCCTGGCCCATCACGCGTAGACCCTGCATGAAGGTGGTGAGCAGGCGTGCCAGCTCGGCTGGGTTCTTGTCCGCCGTGAGCTCGCCGCGGGCCTTGGCTCGCTCCAGCGCCCCGGCGATGGTCGACTCGACCAGTCGCAGGGTGGCGGAGACCTGTGCGGCCGTGGCGGGGTCGGAGGCGCGCTCGGTGGCGGCGTTGACCATCATGCAGCCCCGGTCGGGGTCGCACAGGTCCGCCTCGGCCATGGCTGTGAGTGCGGCCCGCAGGGCCGGGCGCACCTTGTCGGCCGACTCCAACTGCGCCACCAGCTCGCCGGTGTTGTGCGATGTGTATCGCTCCAGGGCTTGCCCGTACAGCTTCTCCTTGGAGCCGAAGGCGGCGTACAGGCTGCCGCTGCCGATACCGAGGGCCGAAGTGAGGTCCTGCAGTGACGTCGCGGCGTAACCACGACGCCAGAACACGTCCATTGCGCGGTCGAGAGCCTGGTCGATGTCGAACTCTCGTGTGCGTGCCATGGTGAGAGCGTAAGCATTATGGATTGGACAATCAAGTATGGTTCGTCACTCCCGTCTGTGGGAGCCGCTCGGTGCTTCACGCGCGGCGGCTGGGGGCGACGGCGGCCCGGGCGGCACCCGCACCCGTCCGGTGCCGATCCCGCCCGTACGACTGCTGCACCGACAGCAGGTCGGGCGTGTCACGGGGTTGCCGTCGCCGACCCGTGAGGAAGGAAGTAAGCGGTCGGCCCCGTCCATCGGCAGCGTGGCGGCGCTTCGTGGCCGGCCCCAGCGGCGGCGCCCGCGGTCCCGTGATGTCGGGCACTCTCACATCAGAATGTTCAAACGAACATACCTGTGTTAGAAATGAGTCATGGGTGTCGCCAATCGTCTGGACCTGACCCTGCGACTGGTGCAGGGCTCCGACCGGGTTTCCGTGTCGGAGCTCTCCCATCGCCTGGGGGTCTCCGAAATGACCGTGCGCAGAGACCTGGACGCACTTGAGCGCCAGGGGCTGGTGCGCAGAGTGCACGGCGGCGCCGTCGCCACACGGTCCCGTGAAGAGGGGGCGGGATTCTCGGCGCGCGAGTCGTGGCAGGCCGCGACCAAGGACCGGCTCGGTGCGGCCGTGGCCGCGATGGTGGAGCCGGGATCACGCGTGCTGCTGGACGCGGGCACCACCACCGTGCACGTCGCGGAGCACCTTGCTGAACGGGCCCCTCTGACGGTGGCTGTCCTCAGCCTGCAGGCTGCGGTGTGCCTGGCGGACCGGCCCGGGATCGATCTGCTGGTCGTCGGCGGCCGGTCCCGTCCGGGCGAGCGGTCCCTGGTCGGCCCGCTCGCCCTGCGCACCCTTGAAGCCCTGGCCTTCGACTGCTTCGTGCTGTCCATCGGCGGTGTGCACGCCGAGTACGGGTGGTCGGAGTTCTCGCTGGACGACGCGGCCGTCAAACAGGCCGCCCTGGCGGGAGCCACCCGAACCATCGCGGTGGCGGATGCCACCAAGCTCGGGGTGCGCTCGTTCAGCCAAGTCGCCGCCTTGGGGGCGGTGGACGACTTCGTCACCGACGCCGCGGCCGAGGACCCCGTCACACATCCCAACGGCCCCCTGACCCTGACAGCCCTGCGCGATGCGGGTGTCCACACCGTCCTGACCTGAACCGGTCCACCGCGAGGAGCACATGTCATGAACGCTGTCCCACGACCTCTGATGATCCTGGTCGCCGGCCCCTACCGGGCGGGGACCGGGGACGACCCGGCCAAGCTCGACGCCCATGTACGGGCGATGAACCGGACCGCCCTGGCGCTCTTCCGCGCCGGTCACCTGCCGCTCACCGGTGAGGCTCTGGCCCTTCCCCTGGTGGAGGCCGCGGGAAGCGCCGGCCCGGGCGACCCCGTCTTCCAGGAGATCTTCCACCCCATCGCCGAACGGCTGCTGGCACGCTGCGACGCGGTACTGCGCATCGGAGGCCCCTCGGAGGGCGCGGACCGGATGGTAACGATCGCCCGGGCCCTGGGCCTGGACATCTACACCGGCATCGATGACATCCCGGCCGTCCGGTGACCGCCGGTCTGGACACCCCGGACCGGCGCGGACGCACCGGTCTGGACCAGCACGGCCGGGACCTGACCGGCAACCCGCGCGTGCGCGTCAAGGAGGTGAAGGTGCTCTCCTGCGACTGGTACGTCCTGCGCAGGACGACCTTTGACTACCAGCACAGTGACGGCCATTGGAGCCGGGAACAGCGCGAGACCTACGACCGGGGCGACGGCGCCACGATCCTCCTCTACAACACCGATCGCCGCACCGTGCTGCTGACCCGCCAGTTCCGCCTGCCCGCCTACGTCAACGGGCATCGCGACGGGATGCTGATCGAGACCGCCGCCGGGCTCCTCGACGGGGACGCCCCGGAGGAGGCCATCCGAAGGGAGGCGGCCGAGGAGACCGGACACACCATCGGCACCCCCCAGCCCGTCTTCGACGTCTACATGAGCCCAGGGTCCGTCACCGAACGCCTGCACTTCTTCGCCGCTCCCTACGAACCGGTGACCCCAGAGGCCGACGGGTACGGGATCGCCGCCGAGGGCGAGGACATCGCGACCGTGGAACTCGCCTTCGACGCGGCCCTCGCGATGGTCCGCAGAGGGGACATCGCCGACGCCAAAACCATCATGCTGCTCCAGTGGGCGGCCCTGGACGGGCCGTACCGGCACCCCGGTCCGCCCTCTCCGCCCGCCCACAGCGAGGCTCGGTGACGGGTCCGCGCAGACGGTTGCTCTCATGGTTTCCTGTACGGCCCTGGCCCGGAACGGCTCACATCGCCTCCTCCAGTGCGCGATTGAACTCCTCCGCCGAGGGGGTGACGCTCTCGCGCGGGTCCTCGACCGCCAGGATGTCGTCGATCAGTGCGGCCAGTCGGACCGGGAGCGAGGCATTCCTGTTCCGGATCGGCACCGCGGGTTCACGCAGGACCACACGAAGGGGATCGGTGCCGTCCGGGAAGTCCCGGGGGGTGCTTCGGGTGAGGGCCCAGTACAGGCATGCCGCCGAGGCCCATACGTCCACGGCGGGCTTGGCGTACTTGTAGTTCACGATCTGGGCCCGTGCCATGAAGGCCACGCTGCCGCCCAGGGCCCCGGTGCGGGTGTAGTCCGACAGCCCGGCGTGTTCGAAGGCCTTGGCGAGCCCGAAGTCCGCGATCTTCACCACGGGTGCGGGCCCGGTACCGGACAGCAGGATGTTCTGCGGCTTGACGTCCCGGTGCACGAGGCCGGACGCGGGGGCCGTGGTGCCGTCACCGAGGCGCACCGCGGGCAGAAGAGCGCTGTGGGCGTACGCGAGGCCGTCGAGGACCTGACGGGTGAGGGCGACGGCGTCGTCGGGGCACAGGGGCCCGTCCTGTTCGATCACCCGTTGGGCGAGGTTTCCCCCTTCGCAGTACTCACAGGCGAAGAAGAGGAGCATTCCGGTGGAGCCGGCGTTACGGAATCGCACAAGGTTCGGATGCCGGAGCGCCTCGGTGTTCCTGATTTCGCGCAGGAAGCCGTTCACCGCGCCCGGGTGGATGCCGGTTTCGGGCTGGAACACCTTCAAGGCGAGCGACTCGCCGGAGTCCTGCTGCCGCACGAGGTAGACGATTCCCTGGGCGCCGCGGCCGAGTTCGCGCACGATGGCGTAGCGGTCGATCTGTTCGGCGGC
This sequence comes from Streptomyces sp. NPDC005181, assembly GCF_040608395.1. NCBI lineage: Bacteria > Bacillati > Actinomycetota > Actinomycetes > Kitasatosporales > Streptomycetaceae > Streptomyces > Streptomyces sp. NPDC005181. The sequence goes on along the minus strand of NZ_JBEXID010000056.1, from coordinate 12,490 downwards.
GTCGCCTTCGGTGTCGCCGCCGGTCGGTGCGGGGAGGCCCTCCGCGGTTGAGGACACGCGCAGCAGCAAGGTGCCGACACGAACTTCGTCCCCGTCGGCGAGTTGGTGTGCGTGAGAGCTGGGGCCGTCGATCCTGACACCGTTGACGTAGGTGCCGTTCCGGCTCCCGAGATCGCGTACCCGCAATGCGGGCGGATCGATGTCGAACGCGCAGTGGCGGCGCGACACTTGTCGTTCGCCCGCAGGAACCTCTATGCCGCAGTCGGAGGCGCGGCCGACGACAACGGTGCCCGGCTCGCCGAACGAGAATGTCTTTGACTGCGTGCCCGCGACGGTCACGTGCAGCTGTACCTCCGCCGCCATCGCTGGTCTCAGTCGACGAGGGCGACGTACAGAGGCGAACCCAGCAGCACAATGGAGTCGTCGTCCGGTTCCCGACTCGGCCCGTGCAGAAGGCGTTTGGCGACGAATTCCATCCTCTGCCTCGGTCCCTGCAATGCCTCCGCGGTCCGGCGCACCGCACTGAGCACCGCCGCATCGGGAGCATCGGGATGCCCGGAGGCGTCGCCGTCGAGGAGCGAGCGGATCCCCAGGTTTGCGCTGAGCCCGCTCAGCAACGAGGGCAGCAGGGACCGGGCGAGAGCCGGGGCGCCCTCGGCGCCGGCGGACGCCCCCAGGACGTGGTTCCTCGAACCGCCCAAACCGACGACGACGCGGCCGACGGCCGGAATTCGTCCGGGCAAGGACGTACCGGTCATGCCGTCGGACCTCGCCGACCTGCTGGAACGGTGTCTGCACCAAGATCCCGAGCTCAGGCCGCGATCGATGTCCGAGGTCGCCGCAGAGATGGCCGGGATCTATGGGCGGGCGTTGTGGCATCCCCATCGCCGCCGAGTGCCCAAGGCCTCCGATCTGCTGGCGGACGAGTACAACAACAGAGCGGTGTCCCTGCTCGACCTCGGCCGGACCGCGGAGGCCGAGGAAGCGTTCACCGCGGCACTGTCGACAGACCCCCGTCACGTGCAAGCGACGTACAACTCGGGGCTGTTGCGCTGGCGGCGCGGCGACACCACGGACGAGGAGTTCGTCACCGTACTCGACACCGTGCGCAACGACACCGGTGATCCATGGCAGGCCAGGCTGTCGCTTGCACAGGTCCACCTGGAGCGCGGTGACGTGCCGGTGGCCCGTGAGCTGCTGGACAGCGTTGCGCGCGAGCAGCCCCGGGAACCGGAGATCCGGGCTGCGCTGGAGGCCGTCGCGTCCGGACAGTTGGTCCATGCGGGCTGCGTCACGGCGGAGGCGGTCCCCTGGTACGTCTATGAGCAACGGATGGCGCGGAGTTCCCCGGGCGGCGCGCTGAAACCCGCCGGCCCTCCGGAACTCCGGATCCGCCTGACCGCCGACGCCCGTCAGGCGCTGGTGGCCTGCGACGGTGCGGTGCGGCTCTGGGACACCCGCGACGGAACGTGCTTGCTGACCCTCGACAGGGACAGGGCGGCGCACGCCATGGACATCAGTGCCGACGGACGGTACGCCGTCGCCGCGGGCACCGACGAGATCGTTCGGCTCTGGGATCTGGCGGACGGCCGCTGCGTGCGGACCTTCACCCCGCAGTATCTGAAGGGCACCACCGCCATTGCGGACACCCGCCTGGCGGTGCGTGCGGGCCGGGTCGCCGCCGCGACCGACGACGGACAGGTTCTGGTGTGGGACACCGGGAGCGGACGGGTCGTACGAACCGTCGAAGAGGTCAAGGGCGGCGCCCCGGCGTTCGAGTTGACGGCCGACGGGCGCCGTCTGCTGACCAGCGGTCACGAGGACGGAAGCGTACGTCTCTGGGACGTGGCCACGGGAGACGTCCGGCAGATCCTGCCCGGGTACGACGGCTGGCGCCCCATCAATTGCATGCGGGTGAGCGCCGACGGGCGCCATGCGGCGATCGTCGGCTACAACCACGGGATCGCGCTGTGGGATCTGGACACCGGCCGCTGCGTCAGCACACTCGCCCAGCACACAACGGGTGCCAAGTCGATGGCGCTGAGCCCCGATGGCTGGTGGGTGTTGTGCGATGCGCGAGACGACCGTCTGGAACTGTGGGACCTCGAACGCGGGCGGTGTCTGCGGACGTTTCACGGTCATGCCGGTGACGTGGTCGGTGTGCAGATCACCGACGGTGGCCGGATCGGTGTGTCTGCGGGCAAGGACGAGTCGACGAGGCGGTGGCGGCTGCCCGGCGCCTACGAGGCGCCGCCCCAGCTGAGCCGGCCGCGACCCGCCTCGGAGAGGTCAGACTGTGGGAACTCGACTGGGATCTGGCCGTTCGCGACCCGGCGGACTGGGACGCCGGCGCCGAGCCGTACCTTCGCCGGTTCCTGGACCGGCACGGCGCGCGGTGGTCCGCCGCCGACGTGGACGACTTGCTGTGTCGTCTGCAGGACGCCGGGTACGGCTGGCTGCGGCCGGACGGAGTGCGCGCACAGCTCAATCGCATGGCCGGGGGCCGGAGCTGACGGCTTGGAGAGAAGCTGCGATCAACGGGAGGCAACCATGAGCAGCCGGCGGACACCGTCAGCGGCCGAAGGAGAACTGGATCCGCTGCTGCGAAGGGTGATCGACCTGACCGGGGACCCGAAGATCGACACACGGGAGGTCCAGTACCGGCGCGCCGCCGAAGCCGGGAACGTCGACGACATGGTGCGGCTGGGCGCCCGTCTGCTCGACAAGGAGCAGTCCCCCGAAGCAGCGCAGTGGTTCCGCCGCGCGGGCGAGCGGGGCAATGCCCTGGGAATGCACAACTTGGGTCTGGTACTGAGCAAAGAAGGCCATGAGGACGAGGCTGCGCAGTGGTACCGGCGCGCCGCAGAAAAAGGCGACGTTCCGTCCATGGTCGCCCTGGGAGGTCTGCTGCTCAGCGGGAACGCTCCGTGGCATGAAGCCGAGCACTGGTTCCGCCGCGCAGCCGACGCCGGCGACGTGAAGGCCACATTCTTCCTCGGTGACTTCGCGATGGAGGACGGCCGTATCCAAGAGGCCGAGCCGTTGCTTCGCGCCGCCGCTGACCAGGATCGCGCAGACGCGATGTACTTGCTGGCTCACATCATGGCGAGCACCGGCCGCACCCCGGAGGCCGAACGCTGGTATCACCGCGCGGCGGACAAGGGTGTGCCGAAAGCGATGAACAATCTCGGCAGCATTCTCATGAGGAGCGGTCGCCTGCAGGACGCGGAGAAGTGGTTCCGCCGGTCCGTCGAGCACGGAACAGTCGAGGCGATCTACAACCTCGGCGACCTTCTGGAGCAGACCGGCCGCGCGCACGAGGCCGTGTCGTGGTTCCGCCGCGCCGCGGCCCAGGGATACAGCGACGCGAGAGCCCGCCTTGCCCGTCTGGAAGGGCGAGGCAACCGCTGAAGTAGATTCCAGGCTCTGGTGAAGGCCTGTCGGCAGGAGCGGTCTCGCCTTCTTGCGTGGACGGAGGGCGGCTTCTGTACCCTGCGGCCAGGACTCCCGCTTTCGCCGTTTCCTGGAAGATGCCGGCTTCTCTATGCCGTGCCGTCCCGAAGCGCCGGCAGGTCCACGGCCCGCACAACGACGCGGGTCACCATGCCCGGCGATACACCCGGCTTCGCCGAAACCGTGTCAGCGGCCCCGCTGGGTCAGCGCCAGTCAGGAGCGCCCGGGGCGGGTGACGCGAGAGTTTCGATCTTCGTCCGAATCTCCCGCATGACGGAGACGATGCGGGCCTCTCGTTCCTCGGTGAGCCGGGCCACTGGGATCGAGCAGCTGATGGCGTCGATGGCGGGTGTGTCGTACCGGAGGGTGAAGCCGAAGCCCGCGATGCCGGTCACCGTCTCCTCGCGGTCGATGGAGTAGCCGCGCTCGCGCACGCCTGCGAGGTCGGCGAGCAGCGTGTCGCGGCCGGTATGTGTGTTCTCCGTGAACGCAGTCAACGGCCCCTCAGGGAGCGGGAGTTCGTCGTCGGAGCGCTCGGCGAGAAGCGCCTTTCCGAGGGCGCCCGCATGGGCCGGGATCCGGCGGCCGACCCGGCTGATGCTGCGCAGGTACTCGTGGGACTCGCGGGTGGCGAGGTAGATGACGTCCGGGCCGTCGAGCCGCGCCAGGTGAATTGTCTCGCCGAGCGCGTCCGAGGCCTCGTCGAGATACGGGCGGGCTGCGCGTACCTGCGGGTCGCCGTCGAGGTAGCTGGTGCCCGTGAGCAGCGCGCGGATCCCGATCCCGTAGAGGGAACCGGTGGAATCGGTACGCACCCAGCCGCAGTCGACGAGGGTCTGCAGCAGCTGGTGCATGCTGCTGCGCGGCACATTCAGCTCCTCGGCGAGTTCGTCGAGACGCGACGGCCGGTCGCCCCGTCCGGCGAGCAGTTCCAGCAGTGCGACGGTGCGGACCGCCGACTTCACCCCGCGGACACCTCTCTTCTCCAGCATGCGCACATCGTAAATCCGCGTCGGCTCGCCCATTGACCCGTCACGTTCACGCCCTTAGCCTCTGGTCTCATACATGGACGTCATCTGCATATGAGGATCGAATTCATGACACGGATCAGCGCGACGTCCGAAGGGATGGCCCGGCGACTGCGGTACGGCATGCCGGCAGGAGTGCTGTCCTTCCCGCTCACGAGCTTCCGGGACGACGGCAGCCTCGACCTGGAGTCGTACCTGGCATACCTGGCAGATCAGTTGGCCACCGCACCCGGCGCGGCGTTCCCCGCCTGCGCCGCACGACGACCGGCCTGACGCGGAGCCGGGACGCCGCCGTACCCGCGTGCGCCACCTCGTACCCCTGTCATGCCCGCACCTCCGGCCGTCGGCGAGTCCACGGCCGTCCGACAGTCCGCCGGAGCCTCCGGCTCCGGCTGCTTGATCCACAGTTCAAAGGGGAACTCACATGCCTCTCCTCGTAGTCGGAAGCAGCGTTCTGATTCTGCTTCTCCTCATGACCAAGCTGAGGCTCAACGGCTTCGCCGCCCTTCTGCTGGTGGCGGTCGGCGTCGGCGTTGTCCAGGGGATTCCGCTGGAGAAGATCCCGGACGTCCTCTCGGAAGGTATCGGGGGCCAGATCGGGGACACGATGCTCACGATCGGGCTCGGTGCCATGGTCGGCCGGGTCATGGGGGATTCGGGCGCCGCTCAGCGAATAGCCGGCAAGCTCCTCGACGCCTTCGGACCGCGGTGGGTCCAGGTGGCCATGGTCGTGACGTCCATGCTCATCGGCGTGACCATGTTCTACGAGGTTGCTTTCATCATCATCGTGCCCATCGCGTTCACGCTCGTCAGGGTCACACGGGGGCGAAGCTGCTGTGGGTGGGACTGCCGATGTCGATCGCCCTGTCCACCATGCACAGCTTTCTCCCTCCCCACCCCGGCCCCACTGCCGTCGCCGCGACCTTCCACGCCTCCATCGGCCTGACGTTGTTCTACGGCCTGTTCATCGCCGTTCCGGTCGGTGCGTTCATCTCTCTGGTGTGGCCTCGTCTCCCGTTCATCAGGGCGATGAACCCCTCCATACCCAAGGGCCTGGTCAGCGAAGGGGAGTTCACCGACGAAGAGATGCCCGGCCTTGGCTGGTCGCTGTTCGTGGCCCTTTTCCCCGTAGTGCTGATCGCCGGCGCCTCGGTGACCGACATGGCCACCTCCAGTGACACCCCGTTCCTGCACTTCATCGCATTCATCGGCTCGGCGCCCATTGCGCTTCTGCTGACGCTGGTCCTGGCGCTCTGGGCGTTCGGGCCCCGGATCGGCCGGAGCCTGGCGGACGTCAGCGCCTCCTGTACCTCGGCGGCCCAGGCGATGGCGATGATCCTCCTCGTGATCGGCGCCGGCGGTGCCTTCAAGAACGTCCTCGTCGAAGGCGGGATCTCCGACTGCATCAAGGACGCCACGGACAGCTGGCCCATCTCGCCGATCATCCTCGCCTGGTTCATCGCGGTCATCCTCCGCGTGGCTCTCGGGTCGGCGACGGTCGCCGTCGTCACCGCCTCCGGCGTGGTGCTGCCGCTCCTGGCGGGCAGCGGGGCCCACCCCGAGATGATGGTGCTTGCGGTCTCCTGTGGCTCGATTGCCTTCTCCCACGTCAACGACCCGGGGTTCTGGCTGTTCAAGGAGTACTTCAATCTCTCGGTCATCGACGCCATCAAAGTGCGCACCACCTATACGACCGTGCTCGCCGTCCTCGGTCTGGGGGGCGTCCTGGCGGCCGAGTGGGCCCTGGACGTCCTCAGCCTCTGAGCACCAGCCCCGATCACCCTCGAACACAAGGACTTCGACGAACATGAGCAAGAGCCAACCGACCATCACGGTGTTCTCCGTCTACCCCGTCGCGGGCCGGGACTGCATGGAACTGAACCTCTCCGGCGCCCACGGTCCCTACTTCACCCGCAACGTCATCGTCCTCAAGGACTCCGAGGGACGCACGGGACTGGGGGAGGTGCCCGGTGGTGAGAAGATCACCCAGACTCTGCGCGATGCCGCCTCCCTGGTCGTGGGCGCCAAGGTGGGGAACTACAAGCGCGTCCTGCGCGAGATCGGGGCACGGTTCGCCGAGCGGGACTCCGGTGGGCGGGGCGATCAGACCTTCGACCTGCGGACCACCGTCCACGCCGTCACCGCTGTCGAATCGGCACTGCTCGACCTCCTGGGGCAACACCTCGACGTGCCCGTCGCGGCACTCCTGGGCGACGGCCAACAGCGTGACTCCGTGCGGGTCCTGGGCTATCTCTTCTACGTCGGCGACCCCGACCTCACCGACCTGGACTACTGCCGCGAACCCGACTCGGCCGTCGACTGGTACCGAATCCGGCACGAGGAGGCCCTGTCGCCCGAGGCGATCGTCCGTCAGGCCGAGGCGGCGTACGACCTGTACGGATTCCAGGACTTCAAGCTGAAGGGCGGTGTCCTGGAGGGCGCCGAGGAGGTCAAGGCCGTACGGGCACTCAAGGACCGCTTCCCCCAGGCCCGGATCACCCTCGACCCGAACGGTGCGTGGTCACTGCGCGAGGCCGTCGAACTGTGCCGGCCCTTGGTCGGCACACTCGCCTACACCGAGGACCCCTGCGGAGCCGAGGGCGGCTACTCCGGACGCGAGATCCTGGCCGAGTTCCGCCGCGCCACGGGGCTGCCCACCGCGACCAACATGATCGCCACCGATTGGCGGCAGTTGACCCACGCCCTGGCCCTGCAGTCGGTCTCCATCCCGCTTGCCGACCCACACTTCTGGACCATGCAGGGCTCGGTGCGCGTGGCCCAGCTGTGCAACGCTATGGGTCTGACCTGGGGCTGCCACTCCAACAATCACTTCGACATCTCCCTCGCCATGGTGACCCACTGCGGAGCCGCGGCCCCGGGCGAGTACAACGCCTTGGACACACACTGGATCTGGCAGGAAGGTCTGGAGCAGCTCACCACCGCCTCACCGCGTATCGTCGACGGCGAAATCGCCGTTCCCGATGCTCCCGGCCTGGGCGTCCAGCTCGACATGGACCGCCTCCTCGCGGCCCACGAGCTCCACCAGGAGAAGGCACTAGGGGCACGTGACGACGCGATCGGGATGCGGTACCTGCTTCCCGACTGGGAGTTCGACGGCAAACGCCCCTGCCTTGTGCGCTAGGGCGGCAGCGGGGCTTTCGCTGTGACCAGGCAACAAACGTCGGCCAGACCGCCCGTGTCTGTCGTGCGAAGGTGTCGTTGGATGTAGGGGGCGCGGGCATTCACCATCTCACAGGATGCACGCGCCAGGGCCCTGGTCCGGTAGGACCAGGGCCCCTCGTGTGTCCCGCCCGCGCTGCCCCGGCACGCCTCGGCTCCCGACGAGTCCGGCGACCGTGCAAGCTGTGTACCGCCGCCCCGGGGGCGGTGGGTGGCGGCACACAGCAGCTCAGAGAGGGGCCCGCGGCCAGTGGCGGGTGGGGGTCAGGTCAGCGGCGGTGTCCGCGGTCGTAGCCGTTGCGGTGGTCGCGGTCACGGCCCCAGGACTCGGTGTCGACGGTCCAGCCGCGGTCGTTGCGCAGCGTGGCCCTGTCGGAGTAGTTGCTCCAGATGTAGTCGCGGCTGTCCTGGTAGACGTCGGTGCGGGTGTCACGGCCGTAACCGGTGTGGACACGGACCGTGGCCCGGCCGGCCAGACGCAGGTCTTCGAAGCGGTAACGGTTGCCGCTCCGGTCCGAGAGCGTCCACCCGTCCAGGTTCACCGCCCGGCGACCGGTGTTGGTGACCTCGACCCACTCCCCGTTCAGCGAACGGTTGGAGTAGTCGTCACGGCCCGGGCTGTTGTACTGGATGTCGCCGAGCACCACCTTGGAGTACGCCTGGTGGTGATGGCCACGGTTGTGCCCGTCGTCGGCGGAGGCCGGCATCGCCACCACGGCGACGACGGAACCGGCCGCCAGACCGGTAGCGACAAAACGACGGACGATACGAGAAGCAGACACGTGATGTCCCCTCAAGTAGAGGCGCCCAGGCCCAGGTCAGAGCCATGCTGCGCAGTGCGGGTCCCGGCCCAACAAGCCGAGGACCCAAACCTTGAGGCATTTGCCCGGATGTCGGCGGAGGCTTCAGCCCGCGTTACACAATGCGGACATTTCCGTAACTGACAACTGCAACGGTCACGCACTCCGGGCGAGCGTGGCCCTGACATTCGCTGCGAGTGGCACCCATCCCGGCCGCGTCCGGCGGCAAGCCCTTTCCGACCCCTCGCCGCACCCCGCCGCACCACTCCGTGCCCCGTCATCGGCATCACGCAAATCGGGTAACAGGCACAATTAATCACAGTTCGGGCAGGGGCGCGATGATCACACGTCTGCGCGAGCGGATCGCCCTGGCCTCATGACTCTCGCCAGGCCGGACGACTCCCGCCTGCCCACGGACAACGGTGACTGATTCCCGATGATGGTTGTCGAGCAGTCGGCGTGGGGTGAGGGAGCCATCGGGAATCTGGGTGCTGTTCCCGTCGTGCACTTCGACCACGTAGGGGTCGTCGGCGATGAACTCCGACGATGGCCGCCAGGACCTGCCGATCCCCAAACCGGAGCGCCGGAACCACCCGCTGGAACGACTCCCACAACCCATCCGGCACCAGACGCTCCACCATCGCCATCACGGCCGCCGGCCCAGTGATCAATCCAGTTGAGGCGATCTCTTGCGGCAGGCGCCGGCTTTGAGCTGTTTCGGCGGGCAGCCCGTAGGGAGGGCGGGACGGGCGACAGGGGCAGCGGCGGACAGGCGGACACCACGGAGGCGGCCGGCACGGTTGAGGGTCACGCGGAGCGAAGCAATGGCGGGCATACGGTCCTCACGGTAGGGATAGGTGGCTGTCCACGTCTCCTCCGGCTCATCTTCCGACCGGTCCACCAGTGCGCGCGCCGTCACCGCGGCAGGGTAGTGGGCGGCCACGTACCGGCCCGCGATGCGTCGAGCGACGGAGGGGTCGTGGACCGGTCCGGCGGCACCCGGTATGGGGTATCCGGCCGGCGGATGCTCGGACGTCGTATGCACTTGCACATCGATGTCTATCCTGTCCCGGTCCGGCCAGGACATCTGGGCCATGCCCTCCGGTTCCAGTTCTGCCCACACACTCTGCTCCATGCCATCCAAGCCGTGCGGAGTGAAGTCCGATGCATGTTTGACGCGGAAGTTGCTCCCCATTGCCTGCCGGACCACTTCGGCGATGGCTGCCTGCTGCTCGGCAGATGCGGTCCTGGTTCCCTCGGCGTGGTCTACGACCCGGACCCCGGCAGTGGTGACCAAGATGCATGCGACCGCCGAGAATCCCGCACCGGTCATGGCCAGCAACGAGCGGTGGCGCAAGCCCCAGGGTGGCAGTCGCCTGCCCGCGAAGCGGACGGAGAGCACCCCGCCGCCGACTCCCGTGACTGCACCCGCGACATTGGTGAGCAAGTCGCTGGTGTCGCAGTATCGGCCGATGGCGGGAACTGCCGCTTGGACGCCACACGTCCTTGTTGACTGTGCACATTCCCGAGCTGCCGCCGCTCGATCCCGCAGGCGAGCACGACGGAAAGCAGCAGCGGAGGGACCGGGCGCCGGGCAGCGCGCAGGCCGAAGAGGCCGATCGGAACGAACAGGGCGAAGTTCATCTCCCTTCCGTCGTCGCAGGTGACGGACGCGGACCTGCGGAGCATCGCCTGTGCAGGCCCCTGGCCGCGCCTCTGCGCGTATTCGAGCAGGGCCACGGTGAGCAGGCGGTGAGCGCTACGCGTCACGCCCGCTTCACATCGCAGTCGCATACCGAAGGGTCTGGGAACCGGATCGACGGCAGTCCCCTGGTTTCGTAGAGGCCTTTCTTCACAGGTCGTCTCGTGTGGTGCTGAAGCGCCTGGAGCGATGCTTGATCTGGATCATCCAGGAGTTCAGGAGCGGGGAGTGTTGTTGAGCAGCGATCTCGGGCGGTTCAGCCGCCAGACCACGTCGGTCCCGCAGTCCGACGGAGCCGCGGGCGGTGTTACCTGTTCGCGCCGGACCTCGGTGAAACCCAGGCGCCTGGGAATGGCACCGCTGGCCGCGTTGGCCAGGTGGTGCACGATTTCCAGGTACGCCACGTCCGGTAGCGCGAACGCCTCGGTGACCACGGCCGCTGAGGCCCGGGTCGCGATGCCCCGCCCGATGGCGGCGGGGTGCAGCCAGTACCCAATGAGGAGGCTCTGTGGCTCACTGGCACGGTAGAGGGAGCAACTGCCGACGAGTGCGCCATTCACCGTGATCGCGTAGTTGTACGCGTCACCGCTCTGCCACTTCGGATCGCAACGGGCGAGGAACTCGCGGGTGCGCTGTTGGCTGTGGCGGGCCACCCACGGCATCCACGGCCTCAGGTGGTCGAGCGATTCTTCGATCATCCGGAACAGGGCGTCGGAATCGCTCTCTGCCCGCCAGCGCCGCAGGGCGAAGTCCTGACAGTCAATGGTCTCATTCGGCTGCTTCATCGCGGCATGGTTGCTCCCGAGAGGGGATCACCGCAATCAGATAGAGGTGACGGTCAACCTTCCTGCCTGGCAAGGCAGCGATAGCAGATCGGGGCGGCCCAGTTGGGCTCCGACAAACTCGGTTTCCACTCCGCGGACGTGATCACCTCTGCACTGGCACGGCCCGCTGGGGGAGCGGCGCGCGGATGGAGCTCTGGCCGGCCTGTGACGCGCACAGGCCCCGCCTTCCGAGCATTAATGCGCCGGCACCGCGATGTCGACGGCGATCCCGAAGCTGTTCGCGCGACGACCTGTCTACGCGCTTGTCGGCGCCGCCTGCTGCACGACCTCGAACGACCACAGGGTGGACCCGCTTGCCGCCGGCTTGGGAGGTTCGCCGCTCTCCGCGTTACTGCCCTGGTGGGCGGCCTTCATGGGGCCCTCCATCCAGGATTGGAAGGAGTCCTCGTCACGCCACCGTGTGTAGACGAGATAGTTGTCGGTGCCGTCGACGGGGCGGAGAAGTTCGAACCACTCGAACCCGTCGGAGCTCTCCACGGCATGGGCGCGGGAGGCGAAGCGCTTCTCCAGCGTGTCCCGCTGCTCGGCGGGGACGGTCAGTACGTTGATCTTGACTACGCTCATGACCCCATCCTGCCGCACGGCGGCCGGCAGACGAGGAGCGGCTCGTGCATGGCGCGGTTTCGCGGGTCGCCGCCCGGTTCGGGACCGGCACCGGGGGACGGCGTGGTCGGCCGCGTGTCCTGGGGAGAGCGCAAGGAGCTAACGCTCCACCTGGATCTCGTCCACATGATCGCCGCGACTGAGTGGCATGCCGGGCACGCCGACATCGTCCGGGAACTCATCGACGGTGCCGTGGGACTGCGGAATGGGAGCGACAACGTGCCGCCCGGTGACTCGGCGTGGTGGGAGACTTGTGCATCCGGCTGGAGCGTATAGCTCAGTAAGCTTCAGGGATTGCCTCGTGGCTGACCGCCCGGACGTGGTGTCAGTTCGAGACGGCTGATCCGGACCAGGCCAACGACCCGAGATCGATCGAGGAGATCGTGAATCCGCAGACGTTCAAGGGCTACAAGGCCAAGGTCACAGTGTACGCAGACCGACTTGAGATCAAGCGGGGGCTGAGTGCCAGGATCAGTGGCCCCAAGGACGCTGTCGTCCTCTTCGCAGACCTCGTCAGGCCGTTGTCCAAGCCCGCGACCCCCTGGATCAACGGTTACGTCTACCTAGCTACGGACTCAGATCCGGCTCATCTGAGCTACTGGGAGGACCCTCCGAAGACGAAAATCGGCGGAAATCCTCAGGCCACCTTGTTCACGTGGTTCCAGCGCGCTGCTCAGGCCGACTTCATGTCAGCCCTTGACGTGGCCTGGCGCGCGGCGAATCCGGACACGTGCGGTCGAGTGCCCTTAGCTTGATCTTTAAGGCTGCTGCTCGGCCCGGCCGTGTCTAGGCATATCCGTTTTGCGCTGTTTCTTGCCGACTGGGTGGCGGGGTGCGGGTGTGGAGGTGCGGCCCTTGGGGCGGCCTGGGCCGGGGTGG
>NZ_JBEXID010000055.1:0-45672 GCF_040608395.1 Streptomyces sp. NPDC005181 | reverse complement strand
CAGGACATCGAGGGCAACGAGTTCTGTCTCGACTGAGAGCCGCGAACGTGTCCTCCCAGATCAACTGAGACGGCACCGGGCAACCGTGCGTCCGGCGGCCGGGCCGCCGCCCCGCCGGGGCGGGTTCCACCAGCCGCCGACGTTGTAGGGGCCCTGCTCGCCCGTCGACACTACGTAACCCGCAGCCCTCCCCGAGGAGTTGAGGGCGTTGACGTACGAGCCCAGGCTCTCGTCGCCGAGCTCGGTCGTCCGCACCCGGCCGTCCCGGTCCGGCTCCCACATCACCGCGGTGAACGGGAACGCGCTCGAGCCGGGGACGGGGCGGATGCCCACGATCCGGCCGCGGTCGTTGACCTCGAAGGCTACCTGGCCGGGAAGTCCGACCGGAGCCGCGTCCGCGCTCGGCCAGTAGACGGCGGTGGGCGCTGTGCCGGGCGCGTTCATCCGCCAGCCGACGACCATCCCGTTCTCGTTGCGGTCGGTGGCGAACGTGTCGCTGCCGCCGCCGGAGGAGAGCGTGTGCGGGACCAGGGTGCCGGGCTCCCACACCGTCGCGGTGTGGTGCCACACCTGTTCGCCGGCCGGGGACACCAGGCCCCCGGCCACCCCGCCGCGCTCGTCGAGCGTGCGTGCGATCGGCACGGGGCCGGTGCCCGCGGGACCGGTCGACGGGAGGGCGGTGTACGTTCGCGCGGCCGGGTCCCACAGGAACGAGCCCACCGGGAGGCCCACGCCCGTGGAGTCCGTGCCGACGACGAGCACCGTGCCCGCGTCGTTGAGGTCCACGGCCTGGGCGCCGGCGGCGCCGGGCGGCAGCGGAAGGACCTCCAGCCCGGTGCGCGGCCGCCAGACGAAGGGCTCCGGCAGCCCGGCACCGGGTACGGAGCCGAGTGTGCCGGCCACCACGCCGAACCGGTTCACCACCTCGGCCCGGGTGCTGCGCCCGTCCGACGGCGTGAGGTCGGTGAGCCGGCCGCCGTCGGGGTCCATGAGGAAGGCGTGGGTCGTCCCCGTGCCCGGCACCGCGCTGGCGCCGACGATCACGCCGCGGTCGTTGATGTCGGTGGCCTCGCTCTGCGTGCCGGGCCCGGCGAGCGAGCCGACACCGTGGAACCGGACGCCGGTCCCGGTCCGCGTGCCGCCGGCCGCCGTGAAGCCGCCGTCGGAGGCCGTGAAGCCGACGGGCAGGACGCCCCCGATGCCGGGGGCGGCCGGGAGGGCTGTCCGGGTCGCCGGCGTGCCGACGAGCGATCCGACGCCGGGCACACAGCCCGTTGTCGCCAGTACCAGCAGCGCGGAGGCCGCCACAAGCCGTGATCTCGTCACCTCGTCACCTCACCGCGTCCGCGTGACCGCGGGCGAGGCGGCGCAGGTTGTAGTGGGCGACGTCGCGGCCGAGGTCGGCGCCGATCTCGTCGGAGAAGCGGAAGTGCACACCGGCCAGGACGCGGGCGTCGACGTTCTCCCGGGTGAGCGTCGTCCAGGCCGTCCCGCGCGGATAGTGCCGGATCACGTCCTTGCCATCGCCGCGGGTCCAGGTGCTGGTGAAGGCCACCGGGCTGTACGGTCCGACGAGCTCCGTGACAACATGCTCGGCGGCGCCGGCGGTGACGGCGTGACCGCTGGGGAACTCTGGATGCGGCGGCGTCGGCAGGTACGAGGACCACGTCGGGTCGGGGGTGGTGCGGGGGTCGCCGTCGGTGTCCGCGAACCGGATGGCCGTGACCGGACGCCAGTGCAGCCGCACGTACTTGGCGTCGAAGCAGGCGATGCTGGAGTCCACGATGGAGGCTCCGAGCGCCGCCAGCACCAGCACCTTGTTCCGGCGGGACCGGGTCCGCTGCCCGAGCAGCGCGCGGAGCGCGGGCACGTAGTGCGACAGGGGGTCCAGCCAGGCGAGGTCGGTCTGCTCCTCGGTCCGCTCGGAGACCTGCCCGCCGAGGCGGCGCACCTCGTCGAGGTCCCGCCGGTAACGGGCCGTGCCCAGCGCCGGCGGCGGTCCCGGCCGGAACCGGTTGCCCCGGCCGAGCAGGAACGGACGCGCCCGGCCGTACCCGGCGCCCACCAGCATCGTCGCCCCCGGCGTGAGCCGGTAGACCCCGGGTGCCTCCGGCGGCAGCTCGAACGGCGCGTTCACCGACGCCATGTCCAGGCCGTCACCGGTCCGCGCCGCGACCGTCGACGCCGCCGCCTCCCGGCCGGCGGCGACGCCCGCGTCCTTGGCCGCGCCGCCGGGCAGCCCGGCCAGCGAGCGGCTCAGTACGTCGTCGAGCCGGACCGCCTGGTCGGGGACCAGCGCCAGCAGCACGTCGTGTACCGCGGTCGCCACGGCGGCGTCCTCGAACACCGCGCGCCGCTGCGGCGCCCGTACCGACGCGGCCCGCCGGGAGCCGAGCGCCGCCCACGCCGCCATCCAGCCCATCGCCCACGTCCGCTCGGGCAGTCCGGCCATCGGCGACGCGGCGAACGCCGCCAGCATCTCGTCGAGCCAGGGGAGGACGAGGTCCGGTGCGGCGTCGGTCCCGGCCGGCGCGGGGGTGGCGGCCCGGGCGGTTGCGGGGAGGGCCATGAGGCCCGCCGTGCCCGCGGCGACGCCGGCGGCGGCGACCAGCAGACGGCGTCGCGAGGTGCCCGCGGTGAAGGGGGACACCGACGATCCAGGAATTCCTGTCGTCATCGTCATGCCTTTCCATCGATTGGTGGGAATGGGAGGACAGGGGCCGGGGAGGGGTGGCGGGGGTGGCCGCGCACCCCTCCCCGCGGGTCACAGCCGCCGCAGCAGAGCGGCCCGGTCGATCTTTCCCGTGCTGGTCAGGGGCAGTTCGTCGAGGGCGACGACGCGCGTGGGGATCATGTACGAGGGCAGGACCGCGCGCAGGGCACGGACGAGCTCGGCCTTCGGCAGCGGCTCGTCCGCCGGCACGTAGAAGGCCGCCAGCGTCCGCCCGCCCGGTCCCGCGGGCGCCACCACCGACGCGGCTTGGACGCCCGGGCACTGGAGGAAGGCGGCTTGCACCTCGCCGAGTTCGATCCGGTAGCCGCGCACCTTGACCTGGTCGTCGAGGCGGCCCAGGAACTCCAGGTCGCCGCTCGGCAGCCAGCGGGCGCGGTCACCCGTGCGGTACATCCGCCCGCCGGGGCGCGAGGCCCCCGGGTCGGGCAGGAACCCGGCGGCGGTGAGGCCGGCGGCCGCGGCGTAGCCCAGGGCCACGCACGTGCCGGCGATGTACAGGTCGCCCTCCTCGCCGAGGGCGCAGGGCCGCAGGTCGCCGTCGAGCACGTAGTAGCGGGCGTTCTGCATCGGGGTGCCGTAGGGGATGCTCGGCCACGCGGGGTCGACCTCGCCCACCCGGTAGTGGTTCGACCAGACGGTACACTCCGTGGCGCCGCCCAGCGCCACCACCTCGGCGTGCGGGAACGCGGACCGGATCTGGTCCGGGAGCGGCACCGGTATCCAGTCGCCGCTGAGGAGGACCAGGCGGAGCGTGTCGCGCCCGGCGCGCTCGCGGGCCTGGACGAAGGGCATGACCATGGCCAAGGCGGCGGGCGCCGAGTCCCAGATGGTGACGGGCTCCTGTTCGAGGAGGTCCACCAAGGCGTCCGGCTCGGCCAGTTCGGCCGCGGACGCGAGCCGTACCGTCGCGCCGGCGGCCAGCACGCCGAAGACGTCGTAGACCGAGAGGTCGAAGCTGAAGGCCGTGACGAACAGGATCCGGTCGGAGGGGCCGATGCCGTGGGTGCGGTTCATCCAGTCGATGAGGTTCACCGCCGACCGGTGGGTGACGACGACCCCCTTGGGGGCGCCGGTCGAGCCGGACGTGAAGATCGTGTAGCAGACGTCCTCGGCCGTCGGGCCGTCGGTGAGGGGGGCAGCTGGGCGGAGGCCGACGTGATGGCCGGTCCACAACGGTTCGCGGCCCCGCGCCGCCCGGTCGCGGCCGGGCGCGACGCGGACGACGGCGTCGTACCGCTCGGCCAGTTCGCCGGTGAACTCCTCGGCCCGGCGGCGGTGGACGTCCGCGCGGGCCACCCCGGGCAGCAGTTCGGGGAGGCGCTCGACGAAGCGGGGCGGCACCCGGAGACCGGAGAAGGCGCTGAGCCCGGGGGCGACGAGGTCGGCGAGGACGATGACGCCGTCCTCGGCGAGCAACCCCAGGAGCGAGTCGAGGACGCCGGTCAGGTGGTCCAGGTCCGGCAGGAACTGCACCGTACTGGCCAGCACGACGACGTCAAACGGGCCGCTCACCCGCTCGGCCGTCTCGTGGGCGAAGCACACCACGCCCTCGGCCTCGCCCCCGGCGTGGACCGCGGCCTCCTGGCTGCGGGCCACGGACACCGGCGAGGGGTCGACGGCGACGTACCGGGACGAGTGCGGCACCAGGGCCTCGACGATCAGGCCGGACCCGCACCCGATCTCCAGGACCGAGGGTCGCTCGGTGGACGCGGCGGCCCGGACGAGCCGCGCCACGTGGTCCTGGTAACCCCGGACGTCGTCCTCGTCGAAGGGCCGTTCCGAGCGGCGCAGGTTGAAGCCGGCGGCTTCGAGCGGATCGGGGGAGCCGACCACGTAGTCGAAGAAGTTCGCGACCCGTTCCCGCCGGAATCCGGCCGACCAGGAGAACTCCTCGGGGATGTCGGGGCACAGCACGTGGCGGAGCGACGGCACCCCCCACCGGAACTCCTGCACGGCGGGCAGGTGGGCGCGGTCGGTCAGCACGGCCGTCACGCCGAGCCGGTCGAGCAGCCCGGCCACCCGGCGGGCGGGCCACGCCGGGTCGAGCGGCACGTAGGAGGCGCCGCACTTGAGCACCGCGAGCAGTCCCACGAGGGCCGACGCACCGCGCTCGCCGTAGAGGCCCACGGCGGAGCCCCAGCCCACTCCCAGCTCGCGCAGCAGCCGGGCCAGCCGGTCGGAGCGGCGGTCCAGTTCGGCGTGGGTGACGACCTCTTTGTCGGAGGTCACGATCGCCGGGCGGTCCGGGTACCGCCGGGCGGCCTCGGCGATCAGCCCGGGGATGGTGACGTCGTCGCGGAAGGGCCGCGCGGTCTCGTTCCACCCGCTCCAGGGGGCGCCCGGGAAGGACGCCGGCGGGGCGCTCACCGGGCCGGCGACCGGAAGGCCCCGTGGGCCGCCAGGGCGCGGGTCAGTTCGTTCACCGTCGGGTGGTCGAAGAAGAGCCGGAGCGACAGGCGTGTGCCTGCCGCCGCCCCGAGTTCGGCCATGATGTCGGCGATCAGCAGGGAGTGCCCGCCGGCCTCGAAGAAGTCGTCGTCGTCACCGAAACGGTCGTGCTCCAGCGCGTCGGCCCACTGGGCCCGCACGTGGGCGCGCACCCGATCGAGTTCCTGGCCGTCGTGGCCGCCGTGGTCCGGGCTCGCCACCCCGGCCGATCCGAAGTCGTTCACCACTCGCTCCTGCGTCTCTCGCGGTGCTCTGCGTCTTCCCTGGCGTCCGCCACGGTCCGTCCCCGGCCACGGCGTGGCCGCCGGCCCCGGCCCCGCCGGGGCCGGAGGCTTCCGGAACGTCCCCGCGCCGCTCGGGTGGCGGAGTCTCGTCGTCTCGAACGGGGGTGCCAGTCTTGCCGCGGCGATCGGCGGTTGTCCGAGGATCTTTCAGAGGTCAGTCAGGGTTGCCGCCCGGGGGCCGCGGCGACTGGCCATCCTCACGGGCATGGGAACGAACACGAAAAGTCGCTGGTTCGTCGGTGCCTCTCGCGAGGGACTCAAGGAGTGCGCGCTGTACGCCTTCCCGCACGCGGGCGCCGGCGTCACCACGGTGCGTCAGCTGTGCGTCGAACTCGGGGACGCCTACGACGCGTTCGGGGTGCGCCTCCCGGGGCGGGAGTCCCGGCTGGAGGACCCGGTGGAGACCGTCATGTCCGAGCTCGCCGACAAGCTCGCCGGTGAACTGACCCGGCACGCCCAGGGACGGCCGGTGGTGCTGTTCGGGCACTGCGCCGGCTCGGCCGTCGCCTACGAGGTGGCACGGCGTCTGAACCCCGGGCGGGTGCGGGCGCTGGTCGTCTCCTCGCACCCGGCGCCCGGGAGCCTCCGCCGGGAGCAGACGTGGGGGCTGCCGCGGCCGGAGTTCCTCCGGCAGGTCGTGACGGACGGGTACCTCCCGTCGCAGCTCCTCGCCAACGAGGAGCTGCTCGACATCGTCGAGCCCGCCCTGCGCGCCGACTACCGGCTCGTCGAGGAGTACGAGCTGGCGCTGTACGAGGCGGGGCACGTCGATCCCGTCGAGGTGCCGACGGTGGCCGTGTTCGGCCGCGACGACCACACTGTCGAGCCCGGCCAGATCGACGCCTGGTCGGCGCTGACCACCGGGCCGTTCCGGGTCGTCTCGCTGCCGGGCGGCCACGACCTGCCGAGCAGCCGCCCGGCGGAACTGGCGGCGGCCGTCCGCGAGGCTCTGGCGGCCTCCTGAGCCCGTCCGCCGGCCCGTCGCGGGGCGAGCGTCCCGGGGCGCGGGCCGGCCGGGTGGCGGCCCGCGCCCCAGGACGCCGTCGCGCTGCTCAGGCCGTCTCCCGGCCCAGCACGTCCGCGACCAGTGCGGCGACGTCGGTGGACACGTGGAAGTGCCCGCCGGGCCGCACCCACAGCCTGAAAGCGCCCGAGGTGACGCCGGCCCACTCGGTGATCCGCTCCTCGTCCACCAGCGGGTCGCCGTCGCCGTGGTAGCAGCTCACCGGGCACGTCAGCGGCCTGGTCCCGGCGCGGGGCCGGTACCGCGCGTGGGCGCGCAGGTCGGAGCGGAGCGTCGGCGTGAACAGCTCGCGCATCTCCGAGTTCTCGGCGATCCCGGGGTCGATGCCCCCCAGCGCGCAGAGCGTCGCCCAGAACTCGTCGTCGGGCGCCAGATGGACGTCCCGGTTCTGCATGTCTCCCGGGGGGAGGCAGGCGGAGGCGCACAGCCGCCGCGGCTCTCCGCCCATGTCCCGCAGCAGCATGGCGGTCTCGTAGGCCACAAGGGCGCCCAGGCTGTGTCCGAACAGCACATGGTCGAGGGACGGCATCCTGAGCAGTTCCGCCACGACGCGGCCGGCCATCTCGGCCACGTCGTCCACGAGCTGCTCGCCGAACCGGTCGCCGCGACCGGGGTACTGGACGCCCACCAGCTCGACGTCGGGCGGCAGCACGGCGGCCCAGGCGTGGAAGGCGGTCGCCGAACCCCCGGAGTGCGGAAAGCACACCAGGCGGACGACCGGGTCCTCGACCGTGGTCAGCGTCCGTGTCCAGCCTCGTTCCCGCATTCGGCCCATCGGTCCGTCCCTCTCGGTAGCCCACCCTTCGAAACTGCATCATTTGTCCTCGCGGCGTCCGTCAGGATTTTCTCGAAAGAGTTCGGTAAGACATAGGCCATCCGATTATCCTTCCAATATTCGACGGGAAATCATATGTGCAGGTTCGTCTGCCCGTTCCGCCGATATCGCGAATGATTTGCCGTGTTGTCGCGGTGATAGGTTGAGCCTATGACTGCCGCCATCGAAGACGCCGCCCGCGCGGTCGACGCCGACAGCGTCATGGGGATGCTCCGGGCCCGGCCGCGGCTGCTCGCCCTGGGGGAGCCCACCCATGGCGAGGACGCTCTCCTGGAGGTACGGAACGACCTGTTCCGGCAGCTTGTCGAACAGGAGGGCTACCGGATCGTCGCGATCGAGAGCGATTGCATGGCGGGCCTGATCGTGGACGATTACGTCACCTCCGGTGCCGGCACCCTCGACGACGTCATGGAGCGCGGATTCAGCCACGGTTTCGGCGGGTCCGCGGCCAATCGCGAACTGGTCCGCTGGATGCGCGCGTACAACGACGGCCGGCCCGCGGCGGAACAGGTGCGATTCGCCGGTTTCGACGGCCCGCTGGAAATGAGTGGCGGCGAGAGTCCCCGCCATGCCCTCACCGCGCTCCACGCCCACCTCGCCGACCGGTGCGACGCCGCGATGCTGCCCTGCACCGCCGAGACGCTCGACCGTCTCCTCGGCGACGACGACCGCTGGACCGAACCCGCGGCGATGATGGACCCCTCCCGGTCCGTCGGCCGGACGCCCGACGCCGAGCGGTTGCGGCTGATCGCCGACGACCTGACCGCCCTGCTCGACGCGCAGGCCCCGGGCCCGGACCAGCCGTCGGCGCGGGACGACCGGGAGCGGGCCCGCCTGTACGCGCGGACCGCTACCGGGCTCCTGCGCTACCACTCCTGGACGGCCGACACCTCACCCGGCCGCCTGGGCTGGCTGCTGACCCTGCGGGACTCCATCATGGCCGCCAACCTGCTGGCCCTCGCCGAACGGGGCCTGGTTCTCGCGCACGGCCACAACGGGCACCTCCAGCGGGAGAGGAGCAGCATGCGGAGGGGTGACCACCGGATGGAGTGGTGGAGCGCCGGAGGGATCGTCAGCGCCCGGCTGGGCGAGGAGTACGCCTTCGTGGCCACGGCCCTCGGCACCATCCGCCACCGCGGCGTGCAGACCCCGCCGCCGGACACCGTCGAAGGATTCCTGTACGCGCTCCCCGAGGACCGGTACGTCGTCGACGTCCGCCGGCTGGCCGCCGCGCTCGGCGACGCGCCGCCCGCCCCCCGCGAGTCGCCCTGGTACGGCTACTCCCCGCTGGACCCGGCCCGCCTGGCGAGCAAGGACGCCCTCGTCTTCGTCAAGGACGCCCCGGAGGGGCCGATGTGGTGGCCCGCCGGCTGACCGCCGACCGGCCCTGACGGACCCGGGACCGCCCGGGTCGTCAGGGCGCGCGCCGCACACCCCCGCCGCTCGGCCGACACCGTACCGGCTCTGCGTCCTCACCCCGCCCCGCCCCAGCTCATGGGGCGGGGCTCTTCGTGTGCGCGCCTTCTCCCGCCCCTTGCCCGCGGGCCGCACCTTCGGGTCTGGCCGACATCTGTCAGACGGTCGGGTGACTCGGGAATCGGTTCCTAGGGTGGGCTCCCGAGCGACGGCGGGTTCCGCCGGCCATGACGGGGAAGCCGCGCACCGCACGACCGAGCAGCACTCCGTCGTGGGCCGGCGACGATCGAGGGCTACTTCTTCCGGGAGTCTGCATGCGTGCTAGCGGCGGTGTTTCTTCGGCGCAGGAAGCGATGTGGCTGGAACAGAATCTCGCACCCGAGGTACCGAACAGCACCACGACGATCTGGGACGTCCGGGGCGAGCTTGACCTGGGCGACCTCCGGGCCGCGCTACGGACGGCCATGGCCGAGGCGAGCGCGCTCCTGGTGAACTTCCGTCAGGACGACGGTGTCCTGCGGCTCGTCCCCCGGGACCCGGAAGCGTTCGAACCGTTCCACACCGACGTGAGCGACGCGGCCGAACCGGCCCACGCAGCCCGGGAGTTCCTCACCGACCAGGTCCGGCGCCCCTTCGACCTCGCCGCCGACGCGCTGTTCCGCGTCGGAACCGTCCGCCTCGGCGAGGAGCGGCACCTCGTGTGCCTGCTCTTCCACCACATCCTGACCGACGCCTTCGGCGTGTTCACCGTGCTGTCCCAGCGCGTCGCGGAGATCTACCGCGCCCTCCGCACCGGCGCCCCGCTGCCCGAACGGCGGGACACCCCACCCGGGCGCGCCGGCGAGAAGGAGGCGGCATACCGCTCGTCCGCACGCTTTGCCGACGCCGAGGAGTTCTGGCGGAGCTACGTCGCGGGTGACGCGACGGCCGCCCGCCTCCCGGCCGGCCTGCGCGCGCGGACCGCGGAGCGCGCCGATGACGCCGCGTTCTGGGACGGCCTCACCGCGCCGCTCGGCGTGTCCAGCCGCACC
The DNA here is from genome assembly GCF_040608395.1 of Streptomyces sp. NPDC005181. Classification (NCBI taxonomy): domain Bacteria; kingdom Bacillati; phylum Actinomycetota; class Actinomycetes; order Kitasatosporales; family Streptomycetaceae; genus Streptomyces; species Streptomyces sp. NPDC005181. The sequence continues at coordinate 35,900 of NZ_JBEXID010000055.1, read as the reverse complement.
GCCCGCGTCCCGGCGGGCGAGGTCGCCGCCTGGCAGGCGGCCGCCGACGCCGTCGGCACGAGCGTCCCGGACCTGCTCACCGCCGCCGCGACCGCCTTCCTGCGGCGCCTGTGCGACACGCCAAAGCCCCTGCTGTCGTTCACCGTCAACTACCGCCGTGGCGACATCCGGCACGCGCTCGGCCTGTACTCCAACGCCCTGCCCCTGGCGGTCGAGGTGCCGCCCGCGGCCGACGTCGTCGGCCTCGCCGAGGCGGTGCGCCTGGAACGCCTGCGGGTGCTGCGGCACGCCGAGTACAACGTCGCCCTGATCAAGCGTTCGGCCGGGTACGCGGGCGACGCCCGCAGCCCGTTCGGCCCCGTGGTCAACGTCATTCCCTTCATGGAGGAGCTCGACCTCGCGGGCGCCGTCGGACGGTTCGCGGGCGGCACCTTCGGACTGCCGGACGAGGTCCGGATCTCCACCTACGGTGACGGCGGCGCCGACAGCGACCTGTACGTCCGGTTCGACGCGCCCGGGACGCTCTACACCCACGAGGACGTCGCCGGACTCGTCGAACGGTTCGTGGCCTTCGTCCGGGCCGCCCTCGCCGACCCCCGCGCCCGCGTCGGAGACCTCGCCGCCGTCGGCGACGAGGAACGCGCCGCGCTCCGCCGGCTCGGCACCGGCCCCGTCGCCGAACCCGACGGCGCGACGCTGCCCGCCCTGCTCGACCGGCAGGCCGCCGCCACCCCGGACGCGGTCGCCGTCGTCCACGAGGACACCCCCCTGACCTACCGCGACCTCGTCGCGCGCGCCGACCGCCTCGCCCGCACGCTCGTCAGCCACGGCGCGGGACCGGAACGCGTCGTGGCCGTCGCCGTCCCCCGCTCCGCCGAACGCGTGGTCGCGGTGTGCGCGGTCCTCAAGGCCGGCGCCGTCTGGCTGCCCGTCGACCCCGACTGCCCGTCCGACCGCATGCAGGCCATGCTCGGCGACGCGCGGCCGGTGCTGCTCCTGACGGTCGTCGGCGCCGACGGACTGGCCGTCACCCCGCTCGACGGCCCGCAGCCGCTGTGGGAGGCGAGCGTCGTCGAGCGTGCCGCCGGGCCGCGGGACGCCGCGCCGGCGCCGGACCCCGCGCCGCTCGCCGTCCCTTCCGGCGCGGACGCCGCGTACCTGCGCTACGGCCCGGGGACGTCCGGCCGGACCCGCGGCGTCGTCCTCACCCATGCCGCGCTCGCCGACGGGCTGCGCGGCATGCAGCAGCGCCACCGGCTGGACGCTTCCGACCGGGTGCTGCACAAGGCACCGGCGAGCCTCGGCGCCGCCGCCGTGTGGGAACTGCTCTGGCCGCTGACCACCGGTGCCGCCGTCGTCACGACGGCGCAGGACGTCCACCGGGACGCCGCCGCGCTCGCCGACGCGGTTCGCCGGACCGGCGCCACCACCCTGCACGTCGTCCCGTCCGTGCTCGCCGACCTCGTGCGCGACGAGACCGCCGTCACCGCCTGCAAGGGCCTGCGACGCGTCCTGTGCGGCGGGGAGGCGCTCCCGGCCGGCCTGGCGGCACGGTTCCGCGAACTCTGCGACGTACCGGTCAACCACGTGTACGGGCCGGCGGAAACCGCGTTGGACGTCACCGCGTGGGAACACCGGACCGGGGCGGCCACCGCGCCGATCGGCCGGCCGGTCCGGAACACCGGCGTCCACGTGCTGGACGGCGAACTCCACATGACGCCCGCCGGCGTCGTCGGCGAGGTGTACGTCTCGGGCGCGGCACTGGCCCGGGGCTATCTGCACCGCCCGGCCGAGACCGCGGACCGCTTCGTCCCCTGCCCCTTCGGCCCGCCCGGCACGCGCATGTACCGCACCGGCGACCTGGCTCGTTGGAACGCCGACGGCGAACTGGAGTACGCCGGCCGAGCCGACCGGCGGGTACGGATCCGCGGCCTCTGGGCCGAGCCCGGCGAGATCGAGGCCGTCCTCACCGCCCACCCCGGAGTGGCCCAGGCCGCCGTGACCGCCTGGTCCGACGGACCCGACCGCCCCGACCGGCTCGTCGCCCACGTCGTCCCCGCCACCCCCGGGCGCCTGGGCGCAGCCGGCCTGGACGTGGACTTCAGCGCCGGCCTGGACGTGGCCGAGCTGCGGCGCTTCGCCGGCGTCCGGCTCCCTGAGCACCTCGTACCCGCCGCCTTTGTCGTCCTGGACAGCGTGCCGCTCACGGTGAACGGCACGCTGGACCGCGCCGCCCTGCCCGAACCGCAGGTCGCGCGACGGCCCCACCGGGTGGCGCGGACCCTCGAGGAACGGCTCCTGGTGGACGCCTTCACCGAGGTGCTGGGCACCGCTCGCGTCGGCCTGGACGACGACTTCTTCACCCTGGGAGGCGACAGCATCTCCGCGATGCGGGTGGTGGCGCTCGCCCGCGCCGGCGGCCTCGGGCTCACCGCGCGGACCGTCTTCGAGTGCCGCACCGTCGCCGCGCTGGCGGCCGCGGCGACCCCCGCCGGCGAACCGGCCCCCGCCGACCCGGCCGCGACCGGCCCCGCCGGCCCGGTCCCGCTGCCGCCCATGGCCCGCCTGTTCGCCGAACGCGGACCGGGCCTGGACCGGCTGGCCCAGTGGCTGGTTTTGACCGTGCCGGCGGACATGACGCCCGGCCTGCTCACCGCGAGCATCGGGGCGGTCCTGGACCGGCACGACGTCCTGCGCTCCCGGCTGGCCGGCGACGAACTGCTGATCCAGCCGCCCGGCTCGGTGGACGCGGACCGGCTCGTCCGGCGCGTGCCCTGCCCCGACGACCTGAGCGGGCCGGCCTGGCGGACGCTCCTGGAGGACGAGGCCGCGCGGGCGGTCGGCCGGATCAGCGCCTCGGTCGGGGACATGCTCCGCTTCGTCTGGTTCGAACCGTCCGGCGGCCGGCCCGGCCGGCTGCTCGTCGCCGCCCACCACCTCGTCGTGGACGGCATGTCGTGGCGGGTGCTCGTCCCCGACCTCGCCGAGGCCGCGCAGCAGATCCGGTCCGGCCGGACCCCGGTCCTGCCTCCGGCGGGGACGTCGCTCCAGCGCTGGATGGACGAGCTCACGGACGAGGCGGCCCGGCCCGGGCGCGTGGCCGAACTCGACCTCTGGCGCGGGATCCTCGCCCCCACCGGGAAGCCGCTGGGAGCCCGCCCCCTCGACCCGGGCACCGACCTCACCTCCACCGCCCGGACGCACCGGGCCGAACTTCCCCCGGACCTCGGCAGGGCCCTGCTCACCTCGGTGCCGGCCGCGTTCCTCTGCGGCGTCGACGACGTGCTGCTCACCGCCCTCGTCCTAGCCCTGGCCTACCAGCGCCGCGCCGACACGGCCGACGCCGGGGCCGGCGACGCCGGGATGGTCGTACGGCTCGAAGGGCACGGACGCCAGGAGGAGCTCGTACCGGGCGCCGACCTGACTCGCACGGTCGGCTGGTTCACCACCGTCCACCCGGTCCGCTTCGACCTCACCGGCATCGACGTCGCCGACGCGCTCGTCGGCGGACCGGCCGCCGCGGACGCCCTCCGGCGGGTCAAGGAGAGCCGGCGCGTCCTGCCCGACCAGGGCATCGGCTACACCCTGCTGCGGTACCTCAACGAGACGACCGCCGCCGTCCTCCGGGACCACCCGGCCGACGAGGTGGGCTTCAACTACCTCGGCAGGTTCGCCTTCGACCGGCCCCGCACGGACGGCGAGGCGCCATGGACGCCCGCCCCCGAGTGCGCCGAACTCGTCGCGGCCCCCGACCCGAACATGCCGCTGATCTCCGCGCTCGAACTCAACTCGCTCGTCACCGGCACCGGCGACGCCGAGCGGCTGCACGCGCTGTTCGGCTTCGCCCCCGGGGTTCTCGACGACGACGAGGTCCGCCGCCTCGCCGACACCTGGCAGAAGGCCCTGCGCGGCCTGCACGCCCAGGCGGTCTCCGGCGCGAGCGGGCTGACCCCCTCCGACGTGCCGCTGGTCGACGTGCGGCAGGAGGATCTGGACGGCTGGCAGAGCCGCTACGGCCGCGTCGGCGACGTCTGGCCCCTGACCCCGCTCCAGCACGGCCTGATCTACCACAGCATGCTTGGGGACGGCGCCGCCGCGTCCTACCAGACCCAGTTCGTGTTCCGGATCAGCGGGCCGGTGGACCCCGAGCGACTGCGCACCGCGGCCCAGACCCTGCTCGACCGGTACCCCAACCTGCGGGTCGCCTTTGCGTCCAAGGCCACCGGCGAACCCGTCCAGGTGGTCGTGGACGGCGTCACGATGCCGTTCCGGCACGTCGACCTCGCCGGCCACCCGGAGCCCGGGAAACGTCTGGACCGGATCCTCGCGGACGAACGGGAGGAACTGTTCCAGCCGGACACCGCGCCCCTGCTGCGGTTCAGCCTCGTCACCCTCGCCCCGGACCGGTCCGAACTCGCCCTGACCGCGCACCACGTCCTGTTCGACGGCTGGTCGCTGCCGCTCATCGAGCAGGAGCTGATGCAGCTGTACGCCGACGGGGCCGACGCCCTCGCACCGGCCGCCCACGGCTACCGCGAGTTCCTCCGGTGGCAGACGCGACAGGACACGGACCGGGCCGTGGCGGCCTGGGCCGAAGAACTCTCCAGCGTCACCCAGCCCACCCTCCTGGCCGCCGGACTCACCCGCAACGAAGCGGCGGAGACCGCCACGGACGCTGCGGATCCCGCCGCCGACCGGCCCGGGACCGCCTCCGACGTCGGCCAGGTCGACGTCCCGCTCACCCGCCAGGAAGCGGCCCTCGTGGTCCGGCGGGCCGCCGAGAGCGGCATCACCCCCAACGTCCTCGTACAGGGCCTGTGGGCGGTCGTGCTCGCCCGGCTGACCGGGAGCACCGACGTCGCCCTCGGCAGCTCGGTCACCGTGCGCCCGCCCGAACTGCCCGGCGTGCACACCGCCGTCGGCATGTTCACCAACACCGTCCCGGTGCGGGTGCGGTGCGCCCCCGGCGACAGCCTCGAAAGCCTCCTCCGCTCCGTGCAGGACACCCAGGCCAGGACGCTGGAGCACTACCACGCCGGACTCGGCGACATCCAGCGGGCGACCGGACTCAGCGCGCTCTTCGACACCATCGTGGTCTTCGAGTCGTTCCCCGTGGACCGGGCGGCGCTCTCACGGGCCGGCGCGTCCGCGGAACTCACGGTCACCGGCATCCGGCCCTTCGCGCCGACGCATTACCCGGTGACCGTGCTTGCCGCGGCCGACCCGATGCTCGGCGTGAGCCTCCAGTTCCACCCGGACGTCCTCGACGCGGACACCGTCGAGGTGATCGCCGAACGCTTCGGCCGGGTGCTGCGGCAGTTCGCAGCCGACCCGGGCACCCGCACCGGCGCCGTCGACGTGCTGTCCGACACCGAGCGGCGGCTGGTGCTGCGCGACTGGAACGCCACCGCGCTGGACGTCCCCGCCACGAGCGGGCCGGAACAGTTCGCCCGGCAGGCGCGCACCACGCCGTACACCGTGGCCCTCGAAGCGGACGGCGAGCGCCTCACCTACGCCGAACTGGACGCACGTGCCAACCGGATGGCGCACTGGCTGGCCGCCGAGGGCATCGGGCCGGAGAGCCGCGTCGTGGTGCTGCTGCCCCGCTCCGCGGACCTGGTGGCGGCGCTGCTGGCGGTCTGGAAGGCCGGTGGCTGCTACGTACCCGTGGACCCCGACCACCCGGCCGCACGGATCCGGTCCGTGATCGAGGACTGCGAGGCGTCCCTGGTCCTGGACCGGGCCCTGCTCGACCGGACCGACCTCTCCGCCCACCCGGCCCACGACCCCGGGATCGCCACGCCCCCCGGCCGGGCCGCCTACACCATTTACACCTCCGGATCGACGGGCACGCCCAAGGGCGTGGTCGTCCCGCACGGAGCCCTGACCAACTTCCTGGCCGGCATGCGGCAGACCCTCCGTCTGACGGCCGCCGACCGGCTCGCCGCCGTCACCACGGTCGCCTTCGACATCGCGGCCCTGGAACTGTTCCTGCCGCTCACCACCGGCGCCCGCGTGGTGCTCGCCGGCCGCGACCACGTCGCCGCCCCGCAGGCCCTGCTCGACCTCGTCGAACGGTCCGGCGTCACCGTCATGCAGGCGACCCCGGCCCTGTGGCAGATGCTCGCGCTGCACGACGTGCGCCGCCTCGCCGGCCTCCGCGTCCTCACCGGCGGCGAGGCGCTGCCCCGGCCGCTCGCCGACCAGCTCACCGCCCACGCCGTACAGGTCGTCAACATGTACGGCCCCACCGAGACCACCATCTGGTCGACCCTCGCGGACGTCGCCACCAGCGCACCGCCGTCGATCGGCACGCCCATCGCCAACACCCGGATCCTCGTCCTCGACCCCGCGCTCCGGCCCGTTCCGCCGGGCGTCGCCGGAGACCTCTGGATCGCGGGGGACGGCCTCGCCCGCGGCTACCACCGGCGGCCCGGCATGACCGCCGCCCGGTTCACGGCCGACCCGTACGGCCCGCCCGGCTCGCGGATGTACCGCACCGGGGACCTGGCCCGCTGGTCGCCCACCGGGGAGATCGAGTACCTCGGCCGGGCGGACTTCCAGATCAAGCTCCGCGGCTTCCGCATCGAGCCGGGCGACGTTGAACACGCCCTGAACCGGCACCCGGCGGTCCGCGAGGCCGTCGTGGTCGTCCGCGAGGACCGGCCCGGCGACCGGCGCCTCGTCGGCTACGTGGTCGCCGAGGACGGGACCGAGGCGCCGCCGGCCCACGAACTTCAGCAACTCGTACGGGAGTTGCTGCCCGACTACATGGTCCCGTCGTCCGTGGTCGCCCTTCCCGCCGTCCCGTTGACCGCCAACGGGAAGCTGGACCGCCCCCGACTGCCCCGCCCCGAGGCGAGCGCCGCGCCCTACCGCGCGCCCGAGGACCCCCGCGAGATCGCGTTGTGCGCGCTCTTCGCCGAGATCCTCGGCGTGGCACGGGTCGGCGTCGACGACGACTTCTTCGCCCTCGGCGGACACTCGCTCCTGGCCACCCGGCTCACGGCCCGCGTCCGCTCCGACATGGGCGTCGAGATCCCGATCCGCACCCTCTTCGCCGCACCGACGGTCGCCGAACTCGCCCGGCGGTGGAGCGGCCTGTCGACCTCCGTCCGGAAACCCCTGCGCAGGATGACCGAAAGGTGACAGCAGGTCGGCCTCCGTCCGGAAACCCCTGCGCAGGATGACCGAAAGGTAACAGCAGCATGGTGTCCCTCTCGTACGCGCAACAGCGCATGTGGTTCATCAACCGGTTCGAGGGCCGGACCGCGACCTACAACATCCCGATCCTGATCCGGATGCGCGGGCGGATCGACCGGGACGCGCTGCGCGCCGCGTTCCTGGACGTGGTCACCCGCCACGAGATCCTCCGCACCGTCTACGACGAGCGGGACGGCCGGCCGCTGCCCCGGACCGTCGAACCGGACGCGCTCGACCTGCCCTGGACCGACTGGGGCTGGGTCTCCCCGGACCAGGTCGACGACATCGTCGCCGCGTCGGTCCGCGAGGGCTTCGACCTCGCCTCCGACCTGCCCGTACGCGCGTACCTGCTCAGCCTCGACCAGGACACCGCCCTGCTCGCCGTGGTGATCCACCACATTGCGGGCGACGGCGGCTCCCTCGGCCCGTTCACCCGCGACCTCTCCGCCGCCTACCGGGCCCGCATCGCCGGGGCCGCGCCGGACTGGGACGAACTGCCGGTGCAGTACCCCGACTACGCGCTCTGGCAGCGCGAACTGCTGGGCGACGAGTCCGACCCGGACAGCGTCTTCTCGACCCAGCTGCGCTACTGGCGCCAGGAACTGGACGGGGTGTCCCGGCCGATCGCCCTGCCCTTCGGCCGGCCGCGCCCCGCCCGGGCGGGCTACCGCGGCGACAATCACGGGTTCGAGATCTCCGCGGCCCTGCTGGAGAGGGCCGAGCGGCTCGCCCAGACGCACAACGTCACCGTGCCGATGGTGTTCCAGGCCGCGCTCGTCGTCCTGCTCCACCGGCTGGGCGGCGACCACGACATCACCCTCGGCTCCCCGATCGCCGGGCGGACCGACGAGGCCCTCGAGGACCTCGTGGGCTTCTTCGTCAACACCTGGGTGCTCCGCGTCGGCCTCACCGCCGGCGACTCGTTCACCCGCGTCCTGGAGGAGGTCCGCAGGAAGGCCCTCGCCGCCTATGACCACCAGGACCTGCCCTTCGAACGGCTGGTGGAACTGCTGCGGCCCGAGCGGTCGACCGCCCACCACCCCCTCTTCCAGGTCACCCTCGCCTGGCAGAACAGTGTCCGCCAGGAACTCGACCTACCCGGCGTCACGGCCACCATGGAACCGGTCCCCACCGGCACCGCGAAGTTCGACCTGTTCTTCAACCTCATGCCGCACCCCACGCGCGGGACGGTCACCGTCGACCTGGAGTACGCCACCGACCTGTTCGGCCCCGAGGCCGCGGCGGCCGTCGCCGAGCGGTACGTGGGCGTGCTGGAGCAGGTGACCGAGAACCCCGGCGTCGGCGTCGCCTACCTCGACGTACCGCCGCTGCCCGCCGCGGACGACACCCCGCAGGTGGACGCCGCCGAGCGCGAGAAGCTGCTGTACGGCTGGAACGACACCGACCGCGACTTCCCCTGTCCGGGCCCCATCCACCTGCCGTTCGAGCGGCAGGCCGCGGAACGGCCCGACGCGGTCGCCGTCCGCTGGGCCGGCGGCACCATGACCTACCGCGAGCTGAACCGGCAGGCGAACCGGATCGCCTGGACCCTCAAGCGCCGCGGCGTCGGACCCGAGACCGTCGTCGGCGTGGCCGTCCGGCGCGGCCCGCTCATGGTCGCGGCCGTCCTCGGCGTTCTCAAGGCCGGCGGGGCGTACCTGCCCGTCGGCGGGGCACTGCCGTCCGAGCGGGTCGCCGGGATGCTCGCCGACACCTCAGCGAAGCTGGTGCTCACCACCGAGGACGCCAACAGGTGGACGCCGCCGGCCGGTGTGGAACTTCTCGACGTCGGCAGCGTCGGCATGACCCTGTCGCTGGACGGCGAGATCGACCCCGAGCCCGTCGCGCACGCCGACAACACGGCCTACGTCATCTTCACCTCCGGGAGCACCGGGAAGCCCAAGGGCGTCACCGTCGCCCACCGGCCGGTGCACAACCTGCTCCACTGGTGCGAGCGGACGTTCGCATTCGGCCCCGACGACGTCAGCCTGTGCGTCACCGCCCTCGACTTCGACCTGTCCGCCTTCGACATCTTCGGCCTGCTGGCCGTGGGCGGCAGCGTCTACGTTGCGGACGCTGTCCAGCAGCGCGACCCCGAGATGCTGCTCGACGTCCTGCTGTCCGAGCCGATCACCTTCTGGGACTCGGTGCCCGGCACCCTGAACCAGATCGTCCCGCTGCTCCCGCAGACCGCCGGCCACCCCGGCGTCGAGACCCTGCGGCTCGTCTTCTTCTCCGGCGACTTCACCCCCCTGGCCCTGCCGGACCAGGTCCGCGCCGCCTTCCCGCGCGCCGAGATCGTCAGCCTCGGCGGGGCGACCGAGGCGACCGTCTGGTCGAACTCCTTCCGGATCGGCGCCATCGACCCCGAGTGGCGCAGCATCCCCTACGGGCGGCCCATCGACAACGCCCGCTACTACGTGCTCGACGAGAAGCTGGAGCCCTGCCCGGTCGGCGTCGAGGGTGATCTCTACATCGGCGGACCGGTCACCGCCCTCGGCTACGTCAACCGGCCCGACCTCACCGCCGAACGCTTCGTCGCCGACCCGTTCGGCGACGAGCCCGGCCGCCGCGTCTACCGCACCGGCGACCGCGCCTGCTTCTTCCCGGACGGCAACATCTGCTTCCTCGGCCGCGCCGACGGCCAGGTGAAGGTGCGTGGGTTCCGCATCGAACTCGGCGAGATCGAGCACGCCCTCGGCCGCCACCCCGCCGTCCGCCGGGCCGTCGCGATCACCCGCCGGGACTCCGCCGGCGACCTCCGGCTGGTGTCCTACGTGCTGCCCGACCCGAACACGGTGGAGAGCGTGGTCGCTGCCGACGAACAGGTCCGGGAGTGGCAGGAGATCTACGACCAGGGCTACCTGGAGGTCACGGACGAGGACCTCGGCGAGGACTTCAACCTCTGGGTGTCCAGCTACACCGGCGAACCCATCCCCGTCGACCAGATGCGCGCCTGGCAGGACGCCGCCGTCGACCGGATCCTCGGCTTCACCCCGCGGCGCGTCCTCGAACTCGGCGCCGGAACCGGCCTGCTGCTCGCCCGGATCGCGGGCAGCGTGGAGACGTACTGGGCCACCGACTTCTCGGAGCCCGTCGTGGAACGGCTCGGCCGGCAGGTCGCCGAGGCGGGCTGGGCCGAGCGGGTTCGGCTGCTGTGCCGTCGCGCGGACGACCTCGACGGCATCCCGCAGATCTTCGACACCGTCGTCCTCAACTCCGTCGCCCAGTACTTCCCGAACGAGCGCTACCTGGAGCAGGTCCTCGACGGCGCCTGGCGGCTGCTCGAACCCGGCGGCCGGCTCGTGCTCGGCGACATCCGCCGGGCCCGCTCGCTGCGCGCCTTCCAGGTTGCCGTCCAGCAGGCCAAGCACGGCGACGTCCCCGCGGCCCAGCTGCGCGGCGCTGTCGACCAGGCCCTGCTCCTGGAGAAGGAACTCGTCGTCGACCCCGACTGGTTCCACCGCTGGGCCGAACGCGCCGGCGGCGCCGGCGTCGACGTACGCCTCAAGGACGGCGCGTACGAGAACGAGCTCACGCGCCACCGGTACGAGGTCGTCGTGCACAAGCCGGGCGCGGACCCCGCCGACCGGCCCCGCGCCGTGGACGCCGTCCCGCGCCTGGAGTGGGACGGTGACCTGGACGGCTTGGCCGGCCGGGTCCGCGACCTGGCCGAGCCGGCGGTCCGGATCACCGGCATCCCCAACGCCCGCGTCCTCGACGAGGTGGCGGCCGCCCGCGCCCTCGGCCTGGAGAAGTCCGAGCCGCCGGCCACGGCCCCGCTCGCCCCCCACGAGCTGACGGCCTGGGCCGCACGGCAGGGCTGGCAGGCCGCGCTGACCTGGTCGGGCAGCGCCGTCGACCACTACGAGGCCGTCCTGATCATCGACCCCGAGGCGGGACGGCGGGCCCTGGCGGGCACCTACGTCCCGGTGGCCGGCGCCGGCATCTGGATCAACGACCCAGCCGCCGCCGCGGGCATCACCGCCCTCCCCGCTGTCCTGCGCGAATACCTCTCGAAGACCCTCGCCGAGTACATGGTGCCGTCGGCGATCGTGCCGATCGGCAGCGTGCCGCTGACCGCCAACGGCAAGCTCGACCGGGCCGCGCTGCCCGTGCCGGAGTACGCCGCCGCCCGCCGTGGCCGCCTCCCGTCCACGCCGGAGGAGGAGTCGCTCTGCGAGATCTTCGCCGCCGTCCTCGGCCTCGACCGCGTCGGCGTGAACGACAACTTCTTCACCATCGGCGGCCACTCCCTGCTCGCCACCCGCGTCGTGAGCCGCGTCCGCGCAGCGCACGGCGTCGAAATCCCGATCCGGACCATCTTCGAGGCCCCGACCGTCGCCGAACTGGTGACCCACCTGACCGACCGCGGCACCGTCCGCCCGCCGCTGCGGCCGCAGGCCCGCCCCGACCGGCTGCCCGTCTCCTTCGCCCAGCAGCGCCTGTGGTTCATCCACCGGTTCGAAGGGCCCGCGGCGACCTACATCATCCCGCTGTCCATGCGGCTGCGCGGCAAGCTGGACCCGCACGCCCTGCGCCGCGCCGTCCACGACGTCGTCGTCCGGCACGAGTCGCTGCGCACAGTCTTCGACGAGGTCGACGGGGTCCCGTACCAGCGGGTCCTCGATCGCGACCGGGTGACGGTCCCCTGGCAGGAGCACGAGGTCACCGAGGCCGAACTGGCCGGCGCCCTGCGAGAGGAGGCCCGCCGGCCGTTCGACCTGGCGCACGAGATACCGGTGCGCGCCGCGCTGTTCCGGATGAGCGAGCAGGACGCGGTGCTGCTCCTCCCGCTGCACCACATCGCGGCCGACGGCTGGTCGCTGGGCCCGCTGGCCGAGGACCTCACCGCCGCGTACACCGCCCGGTGCGACGGACAGCGCCCCCAGTGGGCCCCGCTCCCGGTCCAGTACCCCGACTACACCCTGTGGCAGCGCTCGCTCCTCGGCGCCGACGAGCCCGACAGCTTGTGCCGGCGCCAGCTGGACTACTGGACGGAACGCCTCGCCGGCCTGCCGGAGTCGCTTGAGCTCCCCGCGGACCGGGCCCGGCCGGCCGTCGCCTCCTTCGCGGGCGACGTGCTGCCCGTGGAACTCGGCGAGGAGCTGACCGAGGGCGTCCGGCGGCTGGCCCTGCGCACCGGGGCCACCGTCTCGATGGTGCTCCAGGCGGGGCTCGCGGGGCTGCTCAGCAGGCTCGGCGCCGGGAACGACATCCCGATCGGCTCGCCGATCGCCGGCCGCACCGACGAGGCGCTCAACCGGCTGGTGGGCTTCTTCGTCAACACATGGGTGGCCCGCGTGGACACCAGCGGGAACCCCGGCCTGACCGAGCTGGTCGACCGGGTCCGGGAGGTCGGTCTCGCCGCCTACGACCACCAGGACATCCCGTTCGAGCACCTGGTCGAGGCGCTTAATCCGGTGCGCTCGACCGCGCACCACCCGCTGTTCCAGGTCTGTCTGGCCCTCCAGAACAACGTGCAGCCGGACTTCGACCTGCCCGGCCTGACGGTCACCCACGAACCGGTCGACATGGGCGTCTCCCGCTTCGACCTGTTCCTGAACCTCACCGAGCGGACCGGCGCCGACGGGACGAACCGGATCGACGGCGTCGTCGAGTACGCCACCGAGCTGTTCGACCGCGCCACCGTCACCGGGCTCGTGGACCGCTGGCGGCACATGCTCCGCCAGTGGGTCGCCGCCCCGGACACCCCGATGGGCGAGGTGGAGATCCTCACCCCGGACGACCTGACCGCACTGAACCGCTGGTCGGGCCGCGACCGCGGCACCGAGCGCGCAACCGGGACGATCCCCGGGCGCTTTGCCGCCGTCGCCGCCGAACGGCCGGACGCCGTCGCGCTCGTCTCCGCCGACGGCGCCGACAGCTGGACGTACGGCGAGCTCGACCGCTGGGCCGACCGCATCGCCCAGCGCCTCCGCGCGCATGGCGCCGGCCCGGACCGCGCGGTGGCGCTGCTCATGGGCCGGTCCCCGCTGATGGTCGCGGCGGTCCTGGGCACGCTGAAGGCGGGCGCCTGCTACGTGCCGCTCGACCCCGCCGCTCCGCGCGCCCGGACCGACCTCCTGCTCGCCGGCCTCGACCCGGTCGTCGTCCTCGACGAACGGCTCGCCGAGGAGGACCTGGACGGCCACCCGGCGGTCCCGCCGGGCCTCGACGGTCTCGACGCCGACCACCTCGCCTACGTCATGTACACCTCCGGCACGACCGGGACGCCGAACGGCGTGGAGGTCAGCCACCGCAACATCCTCGCCCTCGTGGACGACCCGTGCTGGACCGACGGCGCCCACGAGCGGGTCCTCGCGCACTCTTCGCAGACCTTCGACGCGGCCGCGTACGAACTGTGGGTACCGCTGCTGCACGGTGGGACGGTCGTGGTGGCACCGCCCGGGAAGCTCGACGCGGCCCGGCTGGCGACGCTCGTCGCCGAACGGGACGTGACCGCACTGTGGCTCGGCTCCGCCATGTTCGACCTGATCACCCAGCACCACCCCAAGAGCCTCGCCGGGGTGTGCACGGTCTGGGCCGGCGGAGACGTGCTGTCGGCGGCCGCCGTACGCCGCCTGACGGACGGCGACGGCACCCCGACCATCGTAAACGGGTACGGTCCCACCGAGACCACCGTCTTCGCGGCCCGTCACGTCGTGGACGCGCCGGACCGCTGCAAGGACCCGCTGCCGATCGGCGAACCCATGGCGGGCAGCCGCCTGTTCGTCCTCGACGAGCGGCTGCGGCAGGTGCCGCAGGGCGTGGTGGGGGAGCTGTACATCGGCGGCGACGGCGTGGCCCGCGGCTACGCCCGGCGCCCCGGCGCGACGAGCGAGCGGTTCGTCGCCGACCCGTTCGGACGCCCGGGCGACCGGATGTACCGGACCGGCGACATGGTCCGGTGGAACCACGACGGACGGCTCGAGTTCCTGGGCCGCGCCGACGACCAGGTGAAGCTCCGCGGCCTGCGCGTCGAGCCCGCGGAGGTCGAGGCCGCGCTGCGGAAGCGGGGCGGCGTCGCGCAGGCGGCCGTGGTCGCCCGCGAGGACCGGCTCGACGAGCGGCGCCTGGTGGCGTACGTGGTCCCCGAGGTGCCGGACGCGCACGTGAGCGAGCACGTCGAGAAGTGGCGCGCGATCTACGACTCGATGTACGGCGACACCGCGCCGGACACCACCGGGATCGGCGACGACTTCACCGGCTGGAACAGCTCCTACACGCGCGCCCCCATCCCCCTGTCCGAGATGCGCCAGTGGCGCGCGGCCATGGTGGAGCGGATGCGCGGGCTCGGGGCGCGCCGGGTGCTGGAGATCGGCGCCGGCTCCGGCCTCCAGCTCGGGCCGCTGGCCCCGGAGACCGAGGAATACTGGGGCACCGACTTCTCGGAGCCGGTCATCGAGCGGCTCGGAGCCCAGGTCGCCGTGGATCCGCGGTTGAAGGACCGGGTGACGCTGCGATGTCAGCCCGCCGACGCCGCCGACGGCCTGCCGGCGGAGTACTTCGACACCGTCCTCCTCAACTCGGTCGTGCAGTACTTCCCGGACGCCGGCTACCTCTCGCGCGTCCTGGACATCGCCCTCGACCGGCTCGCCCCGGGCGGCCGGATCGTCGTCGGCGACGTGCGCAACCACGGCACCCTGCGGGAGTTCCTGACTGCCGTCCACCACGCCCAGCAGCCCGACAACGGTCCGTCCGCCGTGCGGGCGGCGGTCGAGCGCGCGTTGCTCGGCGAGACGGAACTCCTTCTGGACCCGGGCTACTTCACCGAGTGGGCGTCCGCCCGCCCCGACGTGGTGGCCGTGGACGTCCGGCTCAAGCCGGGCGCGTACGCGAACGAACTCACCCGGCACCGCTACGAAGTCGTCCTGCACAAGCGGGGGAGCCGCCCGACGCGCCTCGCGGACGTCCACATGGTCGTCTGGGGCGCGGACGTGCACCGGCTGTCCGACCTGGAGGCCGAGCTGGCCCGGCACGGCGGCCGCCTCCGGCTGACTCGGATCCCGAACGCCCGGCTCGTGGACGAGGCGGCCGAGTGCGGGGTCCCCACCGCGGCGGAAGGGGCGCCGCTCGACCCGCACGCGTTGCAGACCTGGGGCGAGGAGCACGGCCGTACCGTCCTGTGCACCTGGTCGGCCGAGGCACCGGGGTGGTTCGAGGCAGTCGTCGTCCCCGCGGGCGGCACGCAGTGCTACGACGGCGTTTACCGGCCCCTGGACACCCGCGCCCGGCAGCTCGCCAACGCGCCCACCGTCTCCCGCCGGGCGTCGCGGCTGCCGACCGCGCTCCGGCAGGAACTGGCGGCCGAACTGCCCGACCACATGGTGCCGGCCGACATCGTGGTCATCGCCCGCATGCCGGTGACGGCTCGCGGCAAGGTCGACCGCACCGCGCTCCCCGCGCCGGAGCCGACCGGCGGCGACGAGGGCGCGCCCCGCACGCCCATGGAGGCGGAGCTGGCCACCCTGTTCGCCGAGGTCCTGGGCCTGGACCGGATCGGGGTCGACGACGACTTCTTCGACTGCGGCGGCAGCTCCCTCCAGGTCATCCGGCTCATCTGGCGGATCCGCGCCGAGCTGGGCTTCGAGGTCCCCATTCGGGCCGTCTTCCAGCACCCGACCGTGGCCGGTGCCGTGGAGCTGCTGGTGGCCGACCGGGACGACGTCGAGTTCGACGACCCCCTCTCGGTGGTGCTGCCGATCCGGACCGGCGGCGACAAGGCACCGCTGTGGTGGGTGCCGCCGGGCGGCGGACTGGCCTGGGCATACCTCGGCTTCGCCCAGCACCTGGACCCCGCGCGGCCGATCTACGGCCTCCAGGCCCGCGGCTTCGCCGGAGAGGCGCGCGCGACCTCGATCGAGGGCATGGTGGACGACTGGGTCGACCAGATGCTGCGCGTCCAGCCGGAGGGTCCGTACAACGTCCTGGGCTGGTCCCTCGGCGGGCCCATGGCCCAGGCGGTGGCCGCCGAACTCCAGCGCCGGGGACGGGAGGTGGACTTCCTCGGGGTGCTCGACTCGGGCCCCTCGACGTACTTCGCCGACTTCCGGACTCCCGACGAGAAGATGGTGCGCCGGTACCTCGCCCACTACATGGGGCACCTGGCGGGCATGGACGAGTTCGAGTCGCTCGTCGAGACGTCCACCAACCTCTTCATCGAGCACACGGAGCTGATGACCCGGTTCACGTCGCCGGTGTTCCGCGGGGACCTGGTCTTCGTCAGCGCCGTCATCGACCAGGGAACCCGGGAACGACGGGTGCTGGAGGTGGAACTCGACGTCCAGTGGCGGGAGTTCACCGACGGGGGCGTGCGCCGCTTCGAGATCGAGTGCGCGCACAACGAAATGATGTGGCCCGAGAACGCGGCCGCGATCAGCCGCATCGTCGACGAGATCACACAATCGGCACGCTGACCCGGTTCCCGACGCGGAACCGGACGTGAACGCAATGGAGGAGACATGACCGTGAACCCGTTCGACGACGAGAACGGCGAGTTCTACGTGGTGGTCAACGACGAGGACCAGCACTCGCTGTGGCCCACCTTCGCCGACGTGCCCGCCGGCTGGCGGGTCGTGTCCGGCCCGGCTGGGCGGGCGGAGAGCATCGCGTACGTCGAGGAGAACTGGTCCGACATCCGGCCCCGCAGCCTGCGCGAGGCCACGTCGGCGTCCTGAGGAAGGACCGGGCCCGCGGGCGGACGCAACCGCCCGCGGGTCCAGCCCGTTTTAAACTTTTACCCCGGTCAGACCGTCAAACACGCACCGAAGTCCCCACCGTTTAGGCAGATATACAGTGAGGGCACCTTCGAACACCTCTGGAGACGCCATGACCAGCGCGACCACCGGACCCAGGCACGAGGACTCCCCGCCCACCGGCGGCCCCCACGACTTCATCCGGATGTACGGGGCACGGGAGAACAACCTCCGCGACGTCGACGTACAGATCCCCAAACGCCTGCTGACCGTCTTCACCGGCGTGTCCGGCTCCGGGAAGAGCTCCTTGGTCTTCGACACGATCGCCGCGGAGTCGCAGCGCCTGATCAACGAGACCTACAGCGCGTTCGTCCAGGGTTTCATGCCAACCCTCTCGCGCCCGGACGTCGACGTGCTCGACGGCCTCACCACGGCGATCATCGTGAGCCAGGAGCGCATCGGCAACAACCCGCGCTCCACCGTCGGCACCGTCACCGACGCCAACGCCATGCTGCGCATCCTCTTCAGCCGGCTCGGCCAACCCCGGTTGAGCTCCCCCCGGGCGTACTCCTTCAACATCCCCTCGATGACCGGTGCGACCGCGGTCACCATCGAACAGGGCGGCAGGAAGGTCGAGGAACAGCGCGTCTTCGATGTCGCCGGCGGCATGTGCCCCCGCTGCGAGGGCATCGGCTCGGTCACCGACGTCGCCCTCGACCAGCTCTTCGACGCCGCCAAGTCCCTCGACGACGGCGCCATCACCGTCCCCGGCTACCACGTCGGCGGCTGGAACTGGCGGGTCTTCGCCGAGTCCGGGCTCCTCGACCCCGGCAAGCCGATCAACGAGTACACGGAGCGGGAACGCGAGGACTTCCTCTGCCGTGAGCCGACCCGGCTGAAGGTCAACGGCCTCAACACGACCTACGAGGGGCTCGTCGGCCGGGTGCGCAAGTCGCTGCTCGCCAAGGACGTCGAGTCGCTCCAGTCGCACGTGCGCGCCTTCGTCGAGCGGGCCGTCGCCTTCACGGCGTGCCCCGACTGCGACGGCACCCGGCTCAACGAGAAGGCCCGCGGCTCCAGGATCGACGGCGTCAGCATCGCCGACGCCTCCCGCATGCAGATCAGCGACCTCGCCGAGTGGGTCCGCGGCCTCGACGAGCCGTCCGTCGCACCGCTGCTCGCGTCGCTCCGGCACACCCTCGACTCGTTCGTGACCATCGGCCTCGGCTACCTCTCTCTCGACCGCGCCTCGGGCACTCTGTCCGGCGGCGAGGCGCAGCGCGTCAAGATGATCCGCCACCTCGGCTCGCCGCTCACCGACGTCACCTACGTCTTCGACGAGCCCACCATCGGCCTCCACCCGCACGACATCCAGCGGATGAACGGCCTGCTGCTCCGGCTCCGCGACAAGGGCAACACCGTGCTCGTGGTGGAGCACAAGCCCGAGACCATCGCCATCGCCGACCACGTGGTCGACCTGGGCCCCGGCGCCGGCACCGAGGGCGGCACCGTCTGCTTCGAGGGCACCGTCGAGGGCCTGCGGGCCGGCGGCTCGCTGACCGGCCGCCACCTCGACGACCGGGCCTCGCTCAAGGCCGAGGTGCGCACCCCTTCGGGCTCGCTCCCGGTGCGGGGAGCCGGCAAGCACAACCTGCGGAACGTCGACGTCGACATCCCGCTCGGCGTGCTCACGGTCGTCACCGGCGTCGCCGGTTCCGGCAAGAGCTCCCTGATCGAAGGGTCGGTCGCCGGGCGCGACGGCGTGATCAGGATCGACCAGGGACCGATCAAAGGCTCACGGCGCAGCAATCCCGCCACCTACACCGGCCTCCTCGACCCGATCCGCAAGGCATTCGCCAAGGCCAACGGGGTGAAGCCGGGGCTGTTCAGCTCGAACTCCGAGGGTGCCTGTCCCGCCTGCAACGGCGCGGGCGTTATCTACACCGACCTGGCGATCATGGCGGGCGTCGCGACCACCTGCGAGGTCTGTGAGGGCAAGCGATTCCAGCCCTCGGTCCTGGAGTACCGGCTCGGCGGCCGGGACATCAGCGAGGTGCTCGCCATGCCGGTGACCGAGGCGCGGGAGTTCTTCGCCTCCGGGGAGGCGCGCACCCCGGCCGCCGTCACGATCCTCGGCCGGCTCGCCGACGTCGGGCTCGGCTACCTGTCGCTGGGCCAGCCGCTGCCCACCCTCTCGGGGGGCGAGCGACAGAGGTTGAAGCTGGCCACGCACATGGTGGAGAAGGGCGGGATCTACGTGCTCGACGAGCCGACCACCGGCCTCCACCTCGCCGACGTCCAGCGTCTGCTCGGAATGCTCGACCGGCTCGTCGACTCCGGCCGGTCGGTGATCGTCATCGAGCACCACCAGGCGGTCATGGCCCACGCCGACTGGATCATCGACCTCGGCCCCGGCGCGGGCCACGACGGCGGCCGCGTCGTCTTCGAGGGCGCTCCCGCCGACCTCGTCGCCGCCCGGTCGACGCTCACGGGAGAGCATCTCGCGCAGTACGTCGGCGCCTGACGGCGGCACCGGGCCGGCCGGCGCCGGCCCGGCGCAGACCAATGCCGCGAGCGCTTCGGCCAATGTCCGATCGTTTCTGGCGAGGATCTTTCACGCCTGTGGTGAGGCCGCAAGATCCAACCAACTATGGGATGAGGTCGACGGAAACCGAGTCCGAGGGGGAGGCAGTGATGGGGGTGACCTGCGTCACGACCATGCAGGAGACCGAGGGGCGGTCGAGGCCCCGATGTCGTGAGAACCGCCCAAGGGTCCGATGTCGTACAAACCGTTCGCAGGGCCGATGCCGCGAGAACCTGTCGTGGCCCCGATGTCGCGGGAATCTGTCAGGGCCCCGATGTCGTAGGAACCGTTCCACCCCGAGCACCGCCGGGACGACCCGATGAGCCGTCCCGCTCACCCGCACGACGACGGGCCCCGACCCGCCCGTCCGGTCGGTGACCCCGCGCCCCGCCGGCACCGCCGCACCGTCGTCCCCGGATGTACGGGCGACGACCTCCGAAGCCCCGTTCGCCACCGGGGCGGGCCCCGGGCCCACCGACCGGCCGCGCGAGCGGACGACCGCGCGTTCGCCGAGGCGGACCCGACGGGCACGTGTCCCCGGACCCTGTGGGGTGACATGGACGCATAGCCGAAGGAAAGCCCGCCAGGAACCACGCGCTCTTGTTGCCGCTGAGGACACCGTGCCGCGTCCGTACCGACGGGGCGGCGTGCCTTCGTGGGATGTCTAGGGAGGATGTGCTCGTGGGCGTTCGGAACTCCGACGTCGTCTTCGTTCGATGGCCTGCACAGGCGGATCTGCGGACCCGCTACCGCAAAGAGGGGGTGCCGCGATTACTCGTCGTCGAGGCGGGCGCACAGCCCCCGATCAGCAACGACCCGGTCGAGGACTGGGTACGCCCCCCGGTGCCCAGAGATGACCTGGAGGCCCGGGTCAGAACCTTGCAGAACCGTTTCGACAGTTGCCGGGTGCCGACGATCGACTCGACCGGAACCCTGAGCTACGGCCCCGACTCCATCACCATCTCCACCACGCAGACCGAGCTGATGCGGCTGCTCATCGACCGCTTCGGCGAGGTCGTCTACCGCACCGAGTTCGTCCAGTGCCTCGCCACGCGGACACCGACGTTGAACCGGAACTCGCTCGACCTGCACATCATGCGGCTCCGCCGCCGACTCCTGCCGATCGACCTGTCCATACGGACCGTGTGGGGGCGGGGCTACATGCTGGAGAACGCGTCCTCCGCCGAGGCCGTCCCGGTGACGAACGCCGGCGGGATCTGACCGGCACGGTCGCTCCCGCGGAGGGGACGACCGCCGGGTACGACGAAGAGCCGGGCCCCCCGCCGCGGAACTCCTCGGCGGCGACCCGGCGGACGCCCGGCCCCTACGTTCGGGCGGACCACCGCCCCGGTACACCCGGGCGGACCTCCGCCGGCGCGCGGTCACCCCGCGACGACGACCGGGTGCCGCGCGCGGGGCGGAATCCCGTCCCTCAGCCGCCGGCGCCGTCCCGGCCGTCCGACAGCACCTTCTCGTGGACCTGCGCCCGCAACTGCCGCAGCTCCGGGAAAGGCAGGGTGACGCGGCGGGCCAGGTAGTCGACGCCCGTGCTGCCGCCGGTGCCCTTGCGGTTGCCCACCATCTTCGACACCAGCGCCAGGTGGGTCATCTTCCACCGCCAGTAGCCGTTGGCCACGTCGAGCAGACTGTCGGCGATCCGGTTGAGCACCCCGGCACCGGGCCCCCGCACGCAGACCTCGGCGACGCTGATACCCCGGTGCTGCGCCAGCTGCTCGAACGCCCGGTACAGGCGACCCTGCTGCCGGTCGCCGCCCAACAGCTGCGCCAGCAGCCGGAACTGCGCCGACTGCGCGCCGCTGGCCCCGTCGAGGTACGGACGGAACTCGGCGAAATGGCGCAGCGGCAGCTTCTCCAGCGCGATCACCTGACCGTGCAGCACCCGGAGCAGCTCGACCGTGCGGTCGAGGAACTCCAGCGCCAGCTCCTCGTCCTGCGGCCCGTACGGCGGCGCCATCGCCTCCGCGGCCGCGTCCAGGTCGATGGTGACCTGTTTGAGCCACAGCTCGCAGGACTGGTGGGTGACGATGAAGAAGTGCTCCGCCTGGATCACGGACCGGCTCGCGCTGTCTGGGGTCCGGGTCTCCTGGAGGCCCAGCAGGGCGTCGACGTTCAGGTAGTCCGCGTAGGTCAGGGCCGCCATCAGCCGGCTCCGCCGCATCCGCGGGCGAAGTCCAGCAGTTCGCGCACCCCGTCCCGCAGCATCTCCGGCTCCCCGCACATGGCGATCCGGATCAGATGGCGCGACCACGGTGCCGGCTCGGCCGACGCGACCCGCCCCTTTACGTCCAGCCGCGGCATCAGCGCGAAGCCGCTGCCCGGCACCACCGCCACGTTCCGCGCCTCCAGCAGACGGGTGGAGAACTCCTCGGCGGTCAGGCCGGTCGGTGCCACGTCCAGCACCGCGTACCAGCCGCCGGCGGGCAGTTCCGCCATGAGACCGGCATCGCGCAGGGCGGGCAGCGCGGCGTCGCGGTTGGCGAGCACCATCGCCCGGTTCTCCCGCACCACGTGCCCCAGCCGCAGCGCCTCCAGGCCCGCGTACTGCACCGGTGTCGACATAGCGATGAGGTTGGCCTCCTGCACGATCCGCACGGCCTGCGCGGTGCGCTCGTCGGCGGTGCTGAGGTACCCCAGCCGGTAGCCGGTCATCGCCAGGCTCTTCGAGAAGGTCTGTACGGTGTGGACGATCCGCTCCGCGACCGGCACGTCCCGCTCCAGCGACGCCGTCGAGACGTGCTCGCCGTCGAAGACGAAGTGCTCGTACGCCTCGTCGCTGATGATCTGCCAGCCGCCCCCGCGCGCCATGTCGAGAAGCGAGGACAGCGTCGTCCGGTCGAGGACCGCCCCGGTGGGGTTGGCGGGGGAGTTGATCAGCAGCACCCGCGTGTTCGGCGTCGCGGCCGCCAGCAACGACTCGGGGTCCGGCCGATAGTCGGGCCCCAGCGGGTAGAACACCGGCCGCAGGCCCGCGAGCAGTGCCTGCTGGAGGTGGATCGGCCAGTGCAGCTCCGGCAGCAGAATCTCCGTGCCCGGCTCGGCCACGGCCTGCATCAGAGCGGCCAGGCCCTGGCAGGAACCGGGCGTGACGAACACCCGGGACACGTCGGTGTCCACGCCGTTCTCGGCGGCGAGCTTCTCCACCAGGCGCTCGCGGAGTTCCACCAGACCCTCGACCGCGGTGTACGTGGTGTGCCCCTGCGCCGCCGCCCGCGCCAGCGCCTGCGCGACCTCGGGCGGCGGGGTGAAGTACGGCTCGCCGACGTGCAGCTTGGTCACCGGCGTACCCGTGACGCGCTCGCGCTCGTTCGCGTCGCGGAAGACGCGGTGCAGTTCCGAGGACGGGATCGTCGACGCGACCGCGGCGCCGTCCAGCAGCTGGGGAGAGGGGCTTGGCAGGGGCATCAAAACTCCGTTTCGATCGTGGCGGCGCCCGGGCACGTCAGGAAGTGCGGCCGCCGTCGACGGGAATCAGCGCTCCGGTGATCCAGCCGGAGAAGTGCGGGTCGAGCAGGCCGCACACCCACCCGGCGACCTCGCCGGGCCGGCCGAAGCGGCCCAGCGGCGTCGCCGCGAGCAGCCCCGAACGCAGCGCGTCGGACCCCTCGGCGTCCAGGCCCATGTCGTCCCACATCGGGGTGTCCACCGGTCCGGGCAGGACGGCGTTGACCCGGACCTCCGGGGCGAGTTCCCGGGCCAGCGAGCGGGTGAGGCTGTTGAGCGCGGCCTTGCCGGCGCCGTAGAAGGACCGGCCCGGCATGGCCAGCACCCCGCCGACGGACGACACGTTCACCACGGCGCCCTGCTCCCGGCGGAGGTGCGGCAGCGCCGCGCGGATCAGCGCGGCGGGGGCGCGGACGTTGGTGGCCAGCAGCCGCTCGAAGTCGTCGTCGGAGGCCGCCTCCAGCGGCGCGAAGCGGGCCAGCCCGGCGTTGTTGACCAGGCCGTGCACCGTGCCGAAACGGGCGGTCGCGGCGGCGACGACGTCCTCGGCCGCCCCCGGCCGGGTGATGTCGGCGGCGATCACCTCGACGCGCTCGCCCCAGGCACCCGCGGCCAGTTCGCGCAGCGCTGCCTCGCGCCGACCGACGGCGGCCACGTGCGCGCCGCGCGCCAGCAGCAACTCGCTCACCGCGCGCCCCATGCCCGTACCGGCGCCGGTGACGATCACCGTACGACCGGCCAGGCCGTCGCCCTCCTCCGTCACCATGACCTCCGCCTCGGCCGGACTGTTCGTGTCGGGGCCAATCTCCCGTCTGTCCCGGGGTCCGGCACCCCGTTCCGACAGAACTGCGCCAGATGCGCCCGTGCCCGCCGCCGCCGTTGTGACGATGCGGGCACCGGTACGAGTCGCCGCTCTGCCGCATCCCCGGTCCCCGCACGGAAGGTTTCGCCGATGAGCCCGCCCACGGCCGGCACCGCCGCCTTCGACCTCACCGACCCGACGACGTTCGTGCGCAACGACCCGCACGCCTTCTGGGCCGCGATGCGCGACCACGACCCCGTCCACTGGCACGCGGGCCGGGGCGGCCTGCCCGGCTTCTGGGCGGTCTCCCGGTACGCCGACGTGGTCGCCGCCTACGCCGATGCCGCGCGGCTCGGCTCGGCGCGCGGCACCGTCCTCGACGTCCTGCTCCACGGCGATGACTCCGCGGGCGGCCGGATGCTCGCGGTCACCGACCGGCCGCGCCACCGCGGCCTGCGCACCGTCATGCTGCGCGCGTTCTCCCCCCGGGTGCTCGGCCCCGTCGTCGAGCGGGTCGAGCGCCGCGCCGCCGAACTGGTCCGGGAGGTCACCGGGGCCGGGGGCTTCGACTTCGCCGCCGAGGTCGCCGAGCACATCCCGATGGGCACCATCTGCGACCTGCTGTCGATCCCCGGGGCGGACCGGCCGGATCTGCTGCGGTGGAACAAGAACGCCTTGTCCTCCGACGTCGCCGACGCCGACCCGTACGCCGCGCTGGAGGCCCGCAACGAGATCCTGCTGTACTTCATGGACCTGGTCGAGCGGCGCCGGGCCGAGCCCGGCGACGACGTGGTCAGCATGATCGCCACCGCAGCCCCGGACGGCGAGCCGCTCTCCGTCGAGGACGTCGCCCTCAACTGCTACAGCCTGATCCTCGGCGGCGACGAGTCCTCGCGGGTGTCGGCGATCTGCGCGGTCAAGGCGTTCGCGGACTTCCCCGACCAGTGGCGGGCCGTGCGCGACGGCGAGGTCCCGGTCGGCACCGCCGTCGAGGAGGTGCTGCGCTGGGCCACGCCCGCCATGCACTTCGCCCGGACCGCCACCACGGACCTGGAACTCGGCGGCCGACGGATCCGCGCCGGGGACATCGTCACGCTGTGGAACAGCTCCGCCAACTTCGACGAGCGGCAGTTCGACCGGCCCGGCCGCTTCGAGGTCGCCCGCACCCCCAACAAGCACGTGTCGTTCGGCCACGGGCCGCACTTCTGCCTCGGCGCCCACCTGGGCCGCGCCGAACTGAGGGGCCCTGCTCACCGCGCTGGCCGGCACCGTGTCCCGGATCGAAGCGGCCGGGACGCCCCAGCGCGTCTACTCCACCTTCCTCAACGGCTACAGCAGCCTGCCCGTCGCCTTCACGGGCCGCTGACCGGCCCATGAAGGCGACGGGCCGCCCCCGTATCCGTCGGTGCTCGCGTCCTCAGACCGAAGCGCGCAGCGCCACCTTGTCGACCTTGCCGACCGGGGTGCGGGGGAACTCCGCGACGGCCACCACCCGGTCCGGGATCTTGTACGTAGCCAGCCCCCGCTCCCGCAGGTAGGACTTGACCGCAGCCGGCGCCACCGGCTCCTCGCGGAAGACGACGAAGGCGACGCACCGCTCGCCCAGCACCGGGTCGGCCACGCCGACCACCGCCGCGTCCCGGACCGCGGCATGGGTGAGCAGGTGCTCCTCGACCTCCTCGGCGGGAACCTTCTCACCGGCGCGGTTCACGATGTCCTTGATGCGCCCCACCACGACGATGTTTCCGTCGGACCGCCGGCGCACCATGTCCCCGGTGCGGAAATGCCCTTCTGGGGTGAAAGCGTGCCGGTTCTGCTCCCCGGCCCGGTAGTAGCCGCGGATCGTGTACGGGCCGCGCACCTGGAGTTCGCCCTCCGCGCCGTCGGGCACGGGCCGGCCCTCCGCGTCGACGACGAGAATCTCGTCGTGCTCGGCCAGCGGCCGTCCCTCCGTGCCGACGGCGACCTCCTCCGGGTCGTCCAGCCGCGTGTACGTGAGCAGCCCTTCCCCCACGCCGAACCACTGCGTCAGCCCCGCGCCGAGGCCGGGGCCGACATCCGCGGCCCGTCCCGTGTCGAACTTCGAACTCCCCACCTGGAGCAGCAGGTCCGGGAAGCGCGCCGCTGACTTGCGGGCGGCGTCGATCCAGAGCCGCACCACGGGCGGCACCAGCGTCGTCAGCGTCACCCGCTCCCGCTCCAGCAGCGCGAACACGTCGTCCGGCCGGACGCTGGAGGTGAGCACCGCGGTGCCGCCGACGAGCAGCGCGCCCAGCACACCCGGGCAGCCCAGCGCCGAATTGTGGCCGACCGGGTTGACGGCCAGGTACACGCCGTTCTCGTCGAACCGCAGCGCCTCGGCCGTGGCCCGCATGTTGTACGCGTAGTCGTCGTGGGTCCGGGGGATCAGCTTCGGCAGGCCGGTCGTCCCGCCGGACAGCAGGAAGAGCGCCGGCTCGCTCGGATCGACCTCCGGCAGGTCGCGCCCCGGCAGGTACAGGTCCGTCAGCGCGGTGAACTCCTCGGCCTCGCCCACGACCACCACGTGCTTCAGCGCGGGCACCTTGGCCAGCACCTCACGGGCCAGCGCCCGGTGGTCGAACCCCTTCACCTCGTCGGCCACCACCAGACCGACCGCCCCCGAGTGCGCGCACAGGTGGGTGAGCTCGACCTTGCGGTGCCCCGGCAGTGCCATGACGGGGATCGCCCCGATCCGCAGCAACGCGAAGACCACCACGACGAACTCCGGCACGTTGGGCAGTTGGACGACGACACGGTCCAGCCGCCCGATGCCGCGGTCCAGCAGACCGCCCGCGACCGCCGACGACTGCTCGGACAGCTCGGCGAACGGCATCCGCCGCTCGCCGCACACGAGCGCGGTCTTGGCGGCGTACCGGGCGCACGCCTCGTCAAGCAGGTCGCCCAGGGGCCGCCCCTGCCAGTACCCCTCGCGGCGGTAGAGCGCTGCCAGTTCCTCGGGCCAGGGCACACAACCTTCGAGCATGGCTTCCCTCCAACGGGGATCGACGGACCGGACGACACGGCGCTTTCACGCCATCGCCCCAGGGTGACCGAGCCCCTGAGGGCGCGAGAGAACGGCGACAGGGACACGAAAGGACCAGGCGCGGGGCGCCGGAAGGACCACGCAGAGGGCCGGCGCGGGCGGTCGGTGGGACGCCCGGGAAGGGCCCGCGCGGGGCTCGCGCAGGGTGTCGGCGGGGCACCGCGAAAGGCCCCGCACGGGGTCCCGCACGGGCGGGTCGGCGGAGCACCGCGAAGCGCCCGAGCCGCCACGCCCTCCGTACGCCCTGTCGCACTCCTTTCGCGCCGCCCGCCGGGGCGCCGACGAGCGGCTAGCTTCGGTGGCCGGCCCAGTGCCCTCGTACCGCAGTACCGAGAGGACGGAGTCAGCGAGTGCCCACCGTTCCGGAGTTGTTCGAGTCCGTCGTGGCACGCGCGGGTGAGAACCCCGCGGTGGTGTCCGGCGACCGCGTCGTGTCCTACGCCGAGCTGAACGCCCGCGCCAACCGTCTCGCGCGGACCCTGGTCGGGCGCGGGGTCGGCCCCGACACCACCGTGGCGGTCGCGATGCCGAAGGGCGACGAGCTGGTGGTCGTCCTGCTGGCCGTCCTCAAGGCCGGCGGTGCCTACCTCCCGCTGGACCCGCAGTACCCCGCCCAGCGGCTCGCGCACATGGTCGCCGACGCCCGGCCCGTGCTGCTGGTCCGGCCCGAGCACGGCCGGCCCGACCTCGGCGTGCCGGTGCCCGAACTCGTGGTGGACGCCCCCGATGTTGTGCGCGAGACCGCGGCGCGGCCCGGCCACGACCTGACCGACCGGTGCCGCAACGCCCCCCTCGACCCGCGGCACCTGATGTACGTCATCTACACCTCGGGCTCGACGGGGATGCCCAAGGGCGTCTCCGTGACGCACGCCGGCGTCGCCGACCTCGTGGCCGCCCAGGCCGCGTCCCTCGCGCCCCGGCCCGGCGACCGCGTGCTCCAGTGGGCGTCCATCAGCTTTGACGCCGCCTTCTGGGACTGGTCGGCGGCCCTGCTCTCCGGTGCCACGCTCGTCATGGCCCCGGCCGAGGAACTGCTGCCCGGCCCGCCGCTGCACGCCACGCTCCGCCGCCACGCCGTCACCCACGCCACGCTGCCGCCGGTCGCGCTGAGCGTGACCG
This sequence comes from Streptomyces sp. NPDC005181, assembly GCF_040608395.1. Taxonomy (NCBI): domain Bacteria; kingdom Bacillati; phylum Actinomycetota; class Actinomycetes; order Kitasatosporales; family Streptomycetaceae; genus Streptomyces; species Streptomyces sp. NPDC005181. Next base: position 7,968 of record NZ_JBEXID010000055.1, on the reverse strand, counting down.
ACGCCGAGGGCGTGCTCGTCGACGGCACGGTGATGTCCACCGGCGACGCGTGCACCCGCGCCCTGGCGGCTAAGTGGTCGCAGGGGCGCCGCATGTTTAACGGCTACGGGCCGACCGAGACCACCGTCGGCTCCACCCTCGCCGGCCCCGTCGACCCCGCCGACGAGATCACCATCGGCGAGCCGTGGTCCGGCAACGGCGTGTACGTCCTCGACGAGCACCTCCGCCCGGTCCCGGACGGCGTCGACGGCGAGCTGTACCTCGCCGGCAACGGCCTCGCTCGCGGCTACCTGAACCGGCCCGGGCTGACCGCGACCCGCTTCGTACCCGACCCCCTCGGCCCGCCGGGCAGCCGCGTGTACCGCTCCGGCGACCGCGGCCGCCGCCGCGCGGACGGGCAGCTGGTGTTCTCCAGCCGCGGCGACGACCAGGTGAAGATCCGCGGCTTCCGCGTCGAACTCGGCGAGGTCGAGGCCCGGCTGGCGGCCCACCCGGTGGTGGACGTGGCCGCGGTGACGGTGGTCGGCGACCTCGCGGGCGCCCGCCTCGCCGCCTGGGTCAGCACCGTCGACGGCGTCGAGGTGTCCGGCGCCGAGCTGCGCGCCCACGCGGCGGAGACCCTGCCCGAGCACATGGTGCCGTCGTCGGTCCACCGGTTCCCGCGGCTCCCGGTCACCGTCAACGGCAAGATCGACCGCGCGGCGCTGCGGCAGCTCGCCGAGTCGACGGCGCGGTCCGACGGCGAGCAGGCCGCGGCCGACCCCGGCGACGACTCCGTGGAGAACACGGTGTGCCGGCTGGCCCGGGAGATCCTGGGCGTGCCCGACGTCGTGCCGGGCGACAACTTCTTCAAGCTCGGCGGGCATTCGGTGCTGGCGACCCGGCTCGCCGGCCGGCTCCGCGACGAACTGGGGGTCACTGTGCCGATGCGGGCGGTCTTCGAGTCGGGCACGCTGTCCGACCTCGCCGCCGCCGTACGGACGACGGGCGCGTCCGCCCCCCGCCGACGCCGCTGATCCGGCGCGAGACCCATGCCACGGCCACCCCACCCCACCCCACCCCACCCCGCCCGCTGCCCGCAGCCCGAAGGAGACGTCGTGTACGACCCGGCCCGCGGATTCCCCCAGGTGGTCGTCGAACTCGCCTACGTCGACCCCGACCACGCTGTCGACTGGCTCGTCCACGCCTTCGGGTTCCGGCTGCTCCTCAAGCAGCCGGCGTCGGGGGGCATCCACCACGCCGACCTCGACACGGGCGGCGGGGTCGTGATGGTCCGGCGCACCGGGGAACGCCACACCGGCGCCTGCGCCGGCGACCACACCTGCAAGCAGGTCATCGTGTGGGTGCCCGACGTGGACGCCCACTTCACGCACGCCGAGGCGGCGGGCGCCCACATCGTGCAGCCCCCGACGGACCGACCGTGGGGACTGCGCCAGTACCTGGTCCGGGACCCCGAAGGCCACCTGTGGGAGTTCACCCGGCACCTGCGGGACGTACCACCGGGGGAGTGGGGCGCGGTGGCCACGGCCTGCCTCCTCCCAGCACGGCACACGACTCCCGAGCTGGAAGAAGCACAGTGACCATGGACCCCGCCCTGACGACCCGCCCGGGGCTCGTCGTGCGCACGCCCCACACCGCGCCCGCCCTCGCCTCGGCGCGCCCCAGGGCCGCCGGCCCGCGGCCTGCGACGGCGGCGGGACCGCCCTCGCCGTCGCAGGACACCCTGGACCGCGGGTTCGTCCGGGTGGCACAGCGCCACCCGGACGCCGTCGCCGTCCAGGAGGTGCGCGGCGAACTGAGCTTCGGCAAAGCAGAGTTGTGGTCCACTCGGCTGGCGTCGATGCTGATGCACGCCGATCTCCAGCTCGGCGATCCGGTGATTGTCCACTGCGACGACCACCGGCAGGCGCTGCTGGCCCAGCTGGCCGTCCTGAAGGCGGGAGGCGTGTGCGTGCCGGCCGCGTACGGCCTCGGCCTCCCGGAACTCCGCGCGATCGGTGCGGTCAGCGCTGCCTCGACCGTCCTGTGCAGCAGCTCCACGCGCGAGACGTGGGCGCGCCGGCACACCACGCTGGCCCTGGACCACCCGGAGACCTGGCGGCGCATCACCACGCACCGCCTGGAACCGGCGCTCCCGCTCTCGCACCCCGCGGAAGCCGCCTACCTGCTGGTCGCCCACGGCGGGCCCGGCGGCCCGACCGGGCACCTGGTCGACCACCGCGCCTGGCGGCTCGCCGTCGCCGAGCGGATCCGGACGGCGGGCCCCGCCCCCCGCCGGGTCTTCGTGGCGGGCCCCCCGGCGAGCCCGGCCGCTCTGTCCGCGATGTGGTGGGCCTTCGCCGGCGGGGCGTCGCTGCGCGTGATGCCGACCGCCGGAGCACCGGCGGAAGGCCACGGCACGCTGTCCGCCGCCGTCTGCAGTCCCGAGGAGTACGAGGCCCTCGTGGACGCCCTCCCCATCCGCCCGCGCCTCGTCCAGCTCGTCGGCGGCCCCGTACCCGCCGGCCTCGTCAACCGGCACTTCACGGCCCTGCCGGGAACCCGGCTGCGCGCCGACCTCGCCCCCTCGGACGGAGTCCTGCCCTGGATCACCCGCGAGTTCACCCCCACGGGGAAGGAACCGTCCCCGCGCTCGCTCGGCACCCCGGTGTCCAAGGTCCAGGTGCGCGTCCTGGACGACCGGGGCGGACCGCAGACGGCCGAACAGCCCGGCGAACTGTGCGCCACCGGCCCCGCCCTCCCCTTCAGCACAGTCCGCCTCCCCGGCCACACGACCCCCGCCTGGGAAGACGCCCCCCTCCTGCGCTCCGGCCTCTCCGCCCGCCGATACCCCGACGGCACCCTCGAACTGGCGGATCCACCGGCACCGACGGCCTGACCCTCCCTGAGTGAGGCCCTGCAACTCGTCCAGCGACTTCGGCAGGCGCCGCCGTAACTATTCCCGGTACAGCGCGAGGTCCTCGGCGTCCGCTCCCGAGAGGTCCCAGGGCGCGGGTGGGGGGGCTGTGGGCTGGAGGGCATGACTCCATTAGGGCGGCCGGAGAATTGGTGCGGGTCATGGTGTGCGAGCCGGTGTCCGGAGTGAGCGTAGGCGGGCTCGTGCAGGGGAGCTGGTCGTGGCAGCCTGTTCCGCCCCGAAGAGGAGGGATGGACTCCCCTGGCGAACCCCTCTGGCCCGAACGCTTCGACGCCGCCCACGACGCCAAGACCAGGAAGCGCATCGGCGAGCGCGTATTGCCGCCATGTACCAGCAGAAGCCCCGGCCGCCGGAGGGCGGAGTCTGGATCGACACCAACCGCGCCAGCGTCGTCGCGGTCGGCGGCCTCGACATGGCCCGCATCGTTGTTGTCGTCGACCCCGCCGGCGGAGACTCCACCGTGTCCGACGAGACCGGCATAGTCGGCGCAGCCCGCGGCTACGGCGGCCACCTCTACGTCCTCGACGACCGCTCGGGCTCCCTGGGCGCGAACGACTGGGGCCTCGCCGCCTGCCGCCTCGCCGTCGAACTCCGCGCGGACGCCATCGTCGTCAAGTCCAACTACGGCGGAGACATGGCCAGGCAGATCGTCCGCCAGGCCTGGGAACGGCTCCAGCGACGAACAGAGCCTCGTCCACCACGTCGGCATGCACCCCAAGTTGGAAGGCCAGATGGTCACCTGGGTCGCCAGGATGGACAGCCCATACCGGATGGACGCCGGAGTGCACGCGTTGACCGAGCTTGCGGACCCAGCCCAGCTCGAGACCGGGATCAGCACCCTCAACGACAAACGGTTCGACAGGAGGCGGTGGGCGCAGGTTGCGGCCCCAGTAGGCATACGGCCCACCACATTGCCGAACCGGCATTGCCGAACCGAGATTCGTGAAGCGGTATTCGTGAAGTGGTTTACCGAACCTTCTTTGTCGCGCCACGGGGCCATGAGACATTGGGTTAGCTTGGGTGCACACACCCGGAGTGTGTGCGCCTTGTGCGTGACGAAGCGTCACGCTACGTGTTCAAGGTCCAAGTGTCAGGGGAGCGCCGACCCAACGCGGCCAGCAGAGAGGCCGACGCCACCCGAGGGGCCTCGGTCGCTAGAAGTGGTTCCAGACTGCGATCCCTAGTTGGATCAGCAGGAGCCAGACCTTCTTCCAGCGGCCGGGGTTTTTCCTTTTCCAGCCCTTGCCGGGCCGGGCGTGCTGACTCATATCGAGCCTCCAATCGTCCCCCACCGGACATCCGGCACCCGAGTAGGTGCGGTGGTGGCCGATGCAGAGGGACCGGAGGCCCGAGAGCTGCACGTACACGGCGACATTACGCAGTGCGGCGACTTCTGCACCGGCTGTTCCCAAGATTGGGGCGGTGCAGCTTCGTTCATGGGGGTGACCTGCTGCTACGCTCCGCCGCCATGCGGAGACAGGGGATATGGGCCATCGGTGTGGGGATGCTGGTGCTGGCCCTCACTGGGGGAGTCATCGCGTTCGCGGCCGGGAGCGGTGAACCGGAGCCGACCGCCCTGGAGCAGGCTGAAGCACGCGCCGAGACGAAGTCGCCGCCGATTTCGGCGTGTGCGGTGTTCGAAAGCTGTGTGACCGCGAGTTCCTCGGTCACCCCGTGGCTCGTCCGCTGGGAGACGGAGATGGGCCCGGTCGCCCGCCGTCACCTGACTGACAGTCCCGGCTGGTGGCGGGAGGAGTTGACGTCTGATGACTCGCCTTTCACGTGGTGGGGCCACCGAGGCCGAGGAGCAGGCCGCCTGGCATGAAGTGAAGCGGTGGCTGGCCGGTCAGGCGCGGGCAACGTGATGCCAGCAGTGTTGTGGCTGACCGGCAGCCGTGAACGCCGACGCGCTCGGATTCAGGCGACGTTTGCCCTGGTCACGACCTGACGGAGGCCCTGGTCGGCGGCGTGGTTGTTCCGCCAGATGATGTAGCGGCGGATCATGCTGCCCTCTTCCTTGTGGCTGCCGTGATAGGTGCCATCGAGGGCGAAGTAGCGCAGTGCGGTGAACTGAGCTTCGATCCGGCTCAGCCAGGAGGAGTTGGTCGGGGTGCAGGCGATCTCGACGTTGTTCGCCTCAGCCCAGGTCCCCACCCGCTGGCACTTCTTCGTCGTCAGGTGTGGGGAGTAGTTGTCACAGACGATCGCGATGCGGACGTTCACCGGGTGCAGTGAACGCAGGTAGCGGCAGAACTCCAGGAACTTCGACCGGTTCTTGGTCTTCTTGACGTGGCGGTAGAGCTGGTCCTAGGCGAGGTCGTAGGCGGCGAAGAGGTGCCGGACCCCGTGCGGTCGGGTGTAGGTCGCCCGTCGACGGGGTCTGGGCTCCCTGTCGGGGTCCTTGCTTCTGCCGCCGCGTGCGGCCCACTGCTTGCCGGGGTGGGGCTGGAGGTTGAGTGGCCCGAACTCGCCCATGCAGAAGATGACTTCGGGCTCGCCTTCCTCAGTATGACCTCGCCGTCGGCGATCGCGTAAAGGTGCTCGACGCGGGCCTTCTTGGCGGCGTAGTCGGGGTCACGGGAGGCCTTCCAGGTCTTCACGCATTGAAAGGAGACGCCCTCCTCGCGGAGCAGGACCCGCGGGCCCTCGTAGCTGATGTCGTCGACCACCCCCTCGGCGACCAGGAAGTCGGCCAGCTTGGCCAGGCTCCACGTCGCGAACGGCAGGCCTTGCTCGACCGGCTTGGACTTGGCGACCTTCTTGATCTCATGGCGTTCAGGCAGCGTGAAGGTCCTCGGACGGCCGTCCCGGTACTTCGGGTAGAGCGAGTCCAAACCGTCGTCGTTGAAGTTGTGGAGCACATCCCGGACCCGGTCAGCGCTGGTGAACGTCACCTCGGCGATCTTCGCCACGGACATACGCTGCGCGGACAGTCCTCCGTGATTCGTCGGTCGGCCGGGGACGCGTCTCAGGTTGGTGATCACTGATGTGATGCAGGCCGGACCGGGTCGCTCCGGACCGGACCGCTCCGAACTGGCCGCGCGGGACTCTCTGCCCTGGCCTCTGGCTACCCGTCGCCCAACTTCGGTTGAGGTACTAACGCTTCCGCTTTTGCTTCGGTCTCGGAGTGCTCCTCGTATCGCGCGGCGGCCGTTTGGCGTTCGGATGGAGCGCGCGCTGAAGATCCGAAGCGAGCCGCAAGGTCCTCAGGGTGGCCGTCAGTGTGGTGTCGAGCGGCCCAATGTGTCCGTCGTAGAAGGCCTCGACGAGATCGCGGGTCGGTTCGTCGTACAGGAAGACGACGCCTCGCGGGAGGCCGAGCTGGTGCTTCTTCGCACGCAGGTAGTCGCGCTTGTTCTTTTCTGCATCGGCCGAGTCCTCTCCGGCCGGGCGAGTGACCCAGACAAACAGCCAGCCTTCGGCCGGGTCGACGCTAGCCGCGATAGGCACGGTGAGGCTGCGGCCTGGGCCATTCGAAAACGGGTTGTCAAGGAGTTCGTCACCGTGGCGCGCGAACTTGTGCTGGACGCTCGTCGCCCCGGACAGCAGTGTCGCGCCGATACTGAGCCATCCGGTAACATTCCGTGACTGCAGTTCATCGACGAGAGGCGCGACCGGGGACGGCACCATCGCCGGCTTCGGCGCGGATTCGGAATCTGCGCCAGCGCGTTCCTTGGTGGGAAACCACTTGTCGAGCGCGTCCGTACGACTGCTCAGGAAGACCGGCTTCTGTGAGCGGTAGCGGCGCAGCTCAGCTGTCGTCGGCTCAGGTATGAACGGGAACGCGGCACGTATCTGTGCCGGGTCGGGTTCGACCCAAAGGCCCGCCTCGAAGAAGTACACGAAAAGATCCAGTTCGTCCGGCGCGTTGAACATGACGGTGACGTCAGGGTTGCGACGCCGGCGAAGGTAGAGGAGGAACTCAGCCGGGCGCGCGACGAGTTCGGTGATCAGCTCGAGGTCGTGAAGCGACACAGTCCAGGGGATGTTGTCGAGCCTGAGCACGCCAGCTCTCACCAGCTCCGCGGTGGCCGGCAGGACGGTCGAGAGGTCGTCGAGGCTGACTGCGATGGTGTGAATCTCGCGGATGTGACTGAGGTCGACCCAGCCCTCGTCTTTGATGCGCAGGCCTCCGTCCCGCTCGATTCCGTCTCGCATCCGGCCGGCCTGCTCGGCCGCCTTCGTGATGATGCCGGTCAGATCAGTACGAATCCGTGTCGTCTTCCCGCCGCGGGAGAGGGCGCTCAACGCGACGGCTTTGTCCTCAACGATGATTGCGACGTCGTCGAGGAGGACAAGGTGGTCGCCCTCGACGCGCTTGGTGTACTTCGCCGGACCGGCGGTCGCCCGTTCGGTTTCGTTGGCGGGCACGTAGTACTCGAATGCGTCCCGGTAGTGGGCGCCGGGGAGTACGCGGCCCAGCGCGGCGCGGGTGCGGGACTCGAGAAGGTCGCCGCGGTGCTTCGCGTACCTGCTCCACAGGGCCGACGTCCTGAGGTGCTCTTCGAGGTTCTCCCGGACGGCGAACACGTTCAGCGCCGGGTGCGGCAGCATGATGCGTCCGTTGTTGCCGACGATGAGCGGCCGGACACGCAGCGGATTCTTGCCGGTGGTGAACGCGTCGACGACCTCCGTTGGTGTGGCTGTCCTGAGGTCGAGGCGGAACTGTTCGACGACGGCTCTGACACGATCCTCGGCAATGCCCGTGTGCCCGACGACATCCTCCATCGTGACCGTGGCCTCGTTGGCGTCGGGCTCGAACATCGTCATGAGACTGGACCGGGCGAATTTCATCAACGCCTCGTCGGCCTTGCTGGCCTGCGTGGACGCCATCGCCTCCAACATCGTTCTACGCATCGCATCAATGCGGTCGTTCATGTTGACCTGCTGCAGGTCGTGGCATGCGTCGAGAACCGCTAGTGTCCTGCGTCGTAGATTCGTTGAGTAAGTAGACTGTCTTCATGGCGAAGATGGGGCGGCCGATGGCCGAGCTGGCGTTGACCGATGACGAGCGCGAGACGCTGGTGCGCTGGTCGCGGCGGGCGACCTCG